>JAWKPF010000019.1 GCA_041390825.1 Thermomicrobiales bacterium | reverse complement strand
CATCGTATAGAAGTACGTGAAGGCCACGACCAGCAGGAAGTAAACGACCTGGTACCAGATGTTGTTCGGGCTGAAGAACCGCTGCAGGTCTCCCCCGAGCTCACGCACCCATTCTCGACTCGAACTGGCAAGGAAGTTCGCGATCAGTCCAGGCATGACCATGATGCTGACCGCGAAGATCAGCGGAATCATGCCCGCGGAGTTCACCTTCAATGGAATGAAGGAGGTATTGCCGCCGTACTGCTTGTTGCCACGGATGCGCTTGGCGTAGTGAACCGGTATGCGGCGCTGTCCCTCGTTGATATAGACAATGCCGACCACGGTGGCAAGCGCGATGAGCGCGAAGAAGACGGTTCCGATCAAGTTCTCAGATGTCGAGCCGCCAGTGAGGAGGCTGCCAATCGCCTGTGGAAGGCTGGCAACGATACCGCCGAAGATGATGATCGAAACGCCGTTTCCGATTCCGTACTCGGTGATGAGCTCGCCCATCCAGACCAGCAGCATGGTGCCAGCCGTCATGGTGAGCAGCAATGCCGCGCTTGGAAGAAAGGTATCGCGATGGAAGAGGCCGAAATCGGAAAGGATCGGTTCGCCGCCAATGCTTGTGCGGGAGAAGAGCAGAGCCTGGCCATAGCCTTGCAGGAGCGCGAGGGGGACGGTCAGGAAGTGGGTGTATTGGTTGATCTTGTTGCGGCCCTGCTGGCCTTCGTTGGAGAGTTCATTCAACCGAGGAATGACGGGAGTGAGCAACTGCATGATGATCGAAGCCGTGATGTACGGGTAGACACCAAGCGCTACGATCGAGAAGTTGCGCAACCCGCTTCCGGAAAAAAGGTTGAGCATGCCGAGGAGCTGATTGCCCTCGATATAGTCGGCCAGTCCCTGGCGGTTGACACCGGGAACCGGAATGCTGGCAATGATGCGAAAGAGCACCAGGATCCCCAGCGTGAAGAAAATCTTCCGCCGGAGATCCGGAATCTTGAATGCCTGGGTTACCGCCTCGAACATCTCGGCTCCCTAAACGGTTATTCGGCGCCGGTGACGTCGCTCCGCTTCTGCGGACCGCCCACCTTGCCGAGTCGAGCGGACTTGAGATCGCGGTCGATCGGCAGCTTTCGATTGCGCGGGCGAGCAGTGACCCAACGATCGGTGCGTTCGAGAATGGTGACGGTTCCGCCAGCCTTCTCGATTTGCTCTTTGGCGCTTTCCGAAACCGCATGCGCCGAAATCACCAACTTGGCCGAGAGCTCACCACGACCAAGAATCTTGACCGGGAACTCGGGACCGCGCACCACGCCAGCAGCAACCAGCGCTTCCGGGGTGACCGGACCATCGAGCTCGAGCGCCGCGATGGTGTCCAGGTTCACGACTTCCCAGGGGGTCGCGTAGATGTTGGTGAATCCGCGCAGGTACGGCATGCGCTTCTGAATTGGAAGCTGACCGCCTTCGAATCCGGGACGAACGCCACCGCCGGTGCGCGCTTTCTGCCCCTTGTGGCCCTTGCCGGAAGTCTTGCCGTGCCCGGAGCCGGGACCGCGGCCAACGCGCTTGCGGGCCTTGTTTGCGCCCTCATTCGGTTTGAGATCACTCAAATTGATTGGCATCGATAGTCTCATTTCTCCAGGCGAACGTATCGATCGATCCTGGTCTGAATTACGCTTCGCCTTCTTCGACAACGATCAGGTGCCGCACTTTGGTGAGCATGCCGCGGTTCGACGGCGTGTCGGCGACCTCGACAGTCTGGTTGACCCGGCGCAGCCCGAGGCTTGCGACGGTGGTCCGCTGATCGGGCGGCCGGCCGATCACACTGCGAACCAGTGTGACCTTGATAACCTCCGGCTGCTCGGATTTCTTCGCTCGTGCCATTAGATGTTGCTCCCGGCAGCGTCGGTCGAAGCCTTGCCGTAGCGCTGCAATTCATGTTTGCGATGGCGGCGCCGGGCGATGTCGCCGGTGTTCTCCAATGACTGGAGCGCCTTCATGGTCGCGCGCGCGACATTCACCGGATTGTTGCTGCCGTGCGACTTGGTCAGCACGTCGCGTACACCGGCAGCTTCGAGGACCGCGCGCACAGGACCGCCCGCGATCACACCGGTACCTGGGGCAGCCGGCTTCAACAGAACGGTGGACGCGCCAAAGCTCTGGGTGATCTCGTGCGGGATGGTGGCTCCATCCAGCGGCACCGAAATCATCGACTTCTTGGCCTGCTCCACGCCCTTGCGGATGGAATCGGGCACTTCGCGCGCCTTGCCCATGCCAACGCCAACCTGGCCCTTGCCGTCTCCGACAACGATCAAGCTGCCGAACGCGAACCGGCGGCCACCCTTGACAACTTTGGCGACGCGGTTGATTTGAACGACGCGCTCCTCGAACTCGGAACCGCCCTCCTGCTCTTCGCCGCGCCGACGTGAACTTCGCTGATCTCGATCCATACCTTGCTCCGTGTGGCCGGTTCACGGGCGTTTCCGCCGCTCGCCGCCCTGGCTGCTAGAACTCCAGACCGCCCTCGCGAGCGGCATCGGCGACGGCCTTGACGCGACCGTGATAGAGGAATCCACCGCGATCGAAGACGACCGAGGTGATTCCGGCTTCCTTGGCTCGTTCCGCGATGAGCGTGCCCACCGCAGTGGCCCGCTCAGTCTTCGCTCCGCCCTTCTCGCGAATGGCGGGCTCGAGATCGCTGGCGGCAGCAAGCGTGCGGCCGGCAACGTCATCGACGAGCTGAACATAGATGTGCGCCGATGACCGGAACACATTCAGGCGAGGACGCTGCGCGGTCCCCGACACCTTGGCGCGAACGCGAACGTGTCGTCGCTTTCGCGGTGAGAGTGCCTTTCGATACTTGAGTCGCATACTTCTGCTTTCTCCCGGTGTTCCGGTGCGAGTGACCGGTGTCCTGGCTTGGGCTCAGGACCACCCGACTACCGATCGTGAATGCTCTTACTTCGCCTTGCCGGCCTTACCAGCCTTGCGGCGGACCACTTCGCCCTCGTACCGGATGCCTTTGCCCTTGTAGGGTTCGGGCGGCCGCACGCGGCGGATGCGGGCAGCTTCTTCGCCGACCGCTTGCTTGTCGATACCCAGAACCGAAACCTTGGTCTGGCCATCGATCGCATAGGAAATGCCATCCGGCGCGTGAAAACGGACCGGGTGGGAATAGCCGACGTTGAGGACCAGGTCCTTGCCGTCCATGGCGGCGCGGTAGCCGACGCCCTGAATCTCCAGGTTCTTGCGGAACCCGTCGGTAACGCCGATCACCATATTGCTGATCAACGTGCGAGACAGACCGTGCAGCGAGCGGTTCTCGCGCGCATCGTCCGGCCGGCTGACAACCAGGGTGCCATCCTGCACTTCGATGCCGAGCGATTCCGGCGCGTCGTAGCTCAGCTCGCCCTTGGGGCCCTTGATCGTGATGAAGTTGCCGGGGGCAACGTTCACGTTCACGCCCGAGGGAATCGAAATCGGTTTGCGTCCAATTCGAGACATATCAGAACTCCAGCGCCGGTCCTAGAAGACCGTGCACAAGACTTCACCGCCGATTCCTCGCCGCCGAGCCTCATATCCTGTCAACACACCCTGGGGCGTGCTGACAATCGCAATACCGAGCCCGCTCTTCACACGGGGAATCGCATCCTTGCCGGCGTAGACACGCAGGCCAGGCTTGCTGACCCGCTTGAGCTCGCGGATAGACGGCGACTTGTCCGCGCCATAGCGCAGAGAGATTTTCAGAACATTCTGCGGTCGCTGCTCGATGACTTCATAGCCGCCAATGTAACCCTCTTCCTCGAGGATCTTGGCGATCGCGACCAGCACTTTGGTCGACGGCATGGATACGTCCGTCTTGCGGGCCATGCCGGCGTTTCGAATTCGGGTCAGCATATCGCTGATTGGATCGTTGACTGCCATACGCTCGTTCTCCAGTTACTGGGAGTGGATCGTCCCTACCAACTCGACTTCGTGACGCCAGGAAGCTTGCCAGTAGAGGCCAGCTCACGGAAGCAGATCCGGCAGACGCCGAACTTCCGCATGTAGGCGCGGCTGCGGCCGCAGCGCTGGCAGCGGTTGTGATGCCGGACGGCGAACTTCGGCTCTTTCTGGGACTTGACGATCCACGATTTCTTGGCCATTGGTTTCCCTCAGCTTACGCAGCGCTCTGCTGCTCGGTGCGGGCGAATGGCATGCCAAAGTTAGCCAGAAGTTGTCGCCCTTCATCATCGTTTTTGGCGGTGGTCACAATCGTGACCTCCAGCCCGCGAGTACGATCGATCTTGTCGTAGTCGATTTCCGGGAAAATCAACTGCTCCCGGACCCCGAGCGTGTAGTTGCCACGGCCATCGAACGAATTCGGGGAAATGCCCCGGAAGTCGCGGATGCGCGGCAGGGAGACCGCGATGAGGCGGTCGAGAAACTCGTACATCATCTCGCCGCGCAACGTGACCATGGCGCCGATTGGCATCCCGGCACGCAGCTTGAACGCGGCGACCGACTTCTTGGCCCGAGTTACGACGGGCTTCTGTCCGGTGATCTGGGTCAGGTCGCCCACGGCGGCATCGACGGCTTTCGCGTTCTGAACGGCTTCGCCGAGACCGATATTGACGACGATCTTTTCCAGCTTGGGCACTTGCATGACGTTGTCGTACTCGAACTCTTTCATGAGCGCGGGCACGATTTCCGCTGTGTACTTCTCTTTCAGTCTCGCCATTTTCTTGATTCCTCTTACCGGCACGATCAACCGGCGAATCCATCGCTCGAACGGAATGCCGCCGGCGGCCTAGTCCTGGGGCCGGGGGATGTCCTTCTCACATGACTTGCAGTAGCGCACGTTCTTTCCGTCAGCACCCGCATGGACACCAACGCGGGTCGGTTTGCCGCAGTTGGGGCACACCAACTTGACCTTCGACACTGGCAGCGGCGCTTCGACCTCGATGCGTCCCGCCTGCCGCGCGCGGCCCCGCTTGATGTGCTTGATGACGATGTTGACGCCTTCGACGACAACCTTTTCCTCGTCGACCATGTTGATGCGGACGGTTCCGCGCTGGCCCTTGTTGCGGCCAGAGATCACCTCGACCTCATCGCCGCGCCGAATCTTGTTCATCGAACTTCCTACCTCTTCTCGCTGGCTCGGCGAACGGGCCTAGAGCACTTCCGGCGCGAGCGACACGATCCGCATGTACTGCTTCTCGCGGAGCTCACGGCCGACCGGGCCAAAGATGCGCGTTCCGCGCGGCGCGCCCTGCAAATTGATGAGGACAGCGGCGTTGTCATCGAACTTGATGTGGCTGCCGTCCGGGCGGCCATATTCCTGCGCGGTGCGAACGACGACGGCACGCACGACATCGCCCTTCTTGACGCCCGAGTTTGGCTGCGCCTGCTTGACCGACGCGATGATGGTGTCACCAACGCGGCCATACTTCTTCGACGCGCCACCGAGCACGCGGATGCACATGATTTCCTTGGCGCCGCTGTTGTCGGCCACCCGAAGCCGGGTTTGTGGCTGAATCACCTCGATGATCCCTTTCTGCCGGAACGCCCCTGGCTCCCGGTCGAAACTCCGTGTTCCTAGATTTGAACCGAACGCTCGACGATTTCGCGAACGATCCAGTTCTTGTTCTTCGAAATCGGCCGCGTCTCCTCGATGCGGACGATATCCCCGACCTTGCAATCGTTGTTGGCGTCGTGCGCCTGGAACTTGCTCGTTCGGGTGATGCGCTTGTGGTAAAGCGGGTGGCGGCGAACGTAGTCGACCGCGACCACGACCGTCTTGTCCATCTTGTCGCTCACCACGCGGCCAACCTTTTGGGTGCGCGGCGCGGTGTCGCGAGTTGTCACAGCTGCGTCTGGCATTTCAGTCGTTCCTCAGATCTCGTCGCTTAGTTGCCGAGTTCCGCATCGAGCACGCGCTCGTGACGGATCGTCAGGATGCGGGCCAGATCCTTGCGGATGGTGCGAATTCGGGCATTGTTCGTGAGTTGACCGACCGACTCCTGGAAACGCAGGTTGCGCCACTCGACATGGAGCTCGGTTTCCAGCTTGTCGAGCTGGTCTTCGGTCATCGATCGCAATTCAGCAGGCTTCATCAGTTCTCTCTCCCGGCCTAGGACGCGAGCTCGTCTGCAACGGCCTCGCCGGTGCCAATCTCGGGCTTGGTCACGAACTTGCACTTGATCGGCATCTTCATGGCCGCGCGCCGGAGCGCCTCCTCGGCGCGTTCCTGAGGCACACCCGAGACCTCATAGATGATGCGGCCCGGCTTGATCACCGCCACCCAGTATTCGGGCGAACCCTTGCCGGAACCCATGCGGGTTTCCGCTGGCTTCTGGGTGATCGCCTTGTCCGGGAAAATGCGGATCCAGACCTTACCACCACGCTTCAGATAGTTGGTGATAGCACGGCGGCCGGACTCGATCTGCCGAGCGGTGATCCAGGCGTTGTCCATCGCCATCAGACCGTACTCGCCGAAGGCGATGGTCGATCCGCGCTGGGCCTTACCCTGAACCTTCCGCGGACGGAAGATCTTTCGATACTTGGTTCGCTTTGGCATCAACATGACGGATTCTCTTTCTAGTCGCGCACTGGCATGGCCAGCAGGTCCGCGGCAAGCGCCGCATCGGACCGGCGGGACTCCGGAAGGACGTCACCCTTATAGACCCAGACCTTGACGCCAATGCGTCCGTAGGTCGTGTGCGCATGGATCACGGCGAAGTCGATATCCGCGCGCAGGGTATGCAGCGGCACCCGGCCTTCCATCTCGACGACCGACCGGCTCATTTCCGCGCCGCCGAGACGACCGGAGAGGCGGATCTTGATGCCCTTGGCGCCGCGGCGCATCGCCTGCTGCACCGCGTGCTTCATGGCGCGCCGGTAGGAAACACGTCGCGCGATCTGCTCGGCGATGCTCTCGCCGATCAGGGTGGCATCGATCTCCGGGATCTTGATCTCTTCGATCTTGAGATGGACCTTCTTGCCGACCTTCTTTTCCAGCTGCTGCCGGATTCGTTCGACATTGGCGCCTTGCTTGCCAATCACGATGCCGGGCTTGCTGGTATGCAGCGTCACGTCGACCTTGTTCGCCGATCGCTCGAGCTCGATGCGCGAGATTCCCGCGCGGGTGAGCTCTTTCATGATCATCTCGCGAATCTCGAGATCCTCATGCAGCTGCTCGGTGTAGTTCCGCTCGGCGTACCACTTGGAATCCCAGTCGCTGACGATGCCCAGCCGGAAACCGACCGGATTAACTTTGCGTCCCATTAGCGGTCTCCTCGATCCTCGGCGATGACCGTGATCTTGCTGGTCCGTCGCTGGATGCGGCCGACGCGCCCGCGGGCCTTGGCCTTGAAGCGGCGCATCGACGGTCCCTCATCGACATAGATAGCCTTGATCCAGAGATCGTCCGGATCGAGGTCATAGTTGTTCTCCGCATTCGCGGCGACCGACTTCAGCAGCCGCTCCACCTCGAAGGCGGTCTTGTTCGGCACAAATCGCATGATCGCTTGCGCCTCGCTCACCTTCTTGCCGCGGCAAAGGTCGACGACCAACCGGGCCTTTGTTGGCGAAACGCGCACCTTTTCCAGACTCGCAATGACTTCCATGCTCTGCAATCCTCTCGTGCGAGACCGTTAGCGGCGCGCCCGGCGATCGGCGTCTTTGCCGTGGCCGCGGAACGTGCGCGTGGGCGCGAATTCACCTAGACGATGACCCACCATTTGCTCGGTGATGTAGACCGGAACATGCTGCCGGCCGTTGTGCACCGCAAAGGTGTGCCCCACCATTTCCGGGAAAATCTGGCAAGCGCGCGCCCACGTGCGCACGACCTTGCGATCTCCCGCCTTGTTCATGACCGTGACCTTCTCCAGAAGGTTGTGGTCGATGTATGGACCCTTTTTCGAACTTCTAACCACTTGATCCTCCGTCGCCAGGAGCCGTATCAGGCTCGCGGCCGCCACCGGCTGCTTATCGTCGTCGTCCCTTGCCGGTGACGCGTCGCCGGACAATCAAGGAATCGGTGCGCTTGTTGTTGCGCGTTCGCTGGAACGCAGGCTTGCCCCACTTGGTCTTGGGCTGACCGCCGATCGGCGCCCGGCCCTCACCGCCGCCGTGCGGATGGTCACGCGGGTTCATGACCGAGCCGCGGACGGTCGGACGCTTGCCCTTGTGACGATTTCGCCCGGCCTTGCCGATTACCACGTTCTCGTGATCGACATTGCCAACCTGGCCGAGCGTGGCCATGCAATCGATGTGAACACGGCGCACCTCGCCCGACGGCATGCGCAACACCGCGTAGTTCTCTTGCTTACCCATCAACTGCGCGGACGAACCAGCAGAACGGGCAAGCTGACCACCACCGCCGCGACGGAGCTCGATGTTGTGCACCTGCGAACCGACCGGGATGTTCCGGAGTGGCAGCGCGTTGCCGGTGCGAATCGGCGCGTCAGGTCCGGCCTGGACGATATCGCCCACTTTCAGCCCAACCGGCGAGATGATGTAGCGTTTCTCGCCATCGGCATAGTGCAGGAGGGCGATGCGCGCCGACCGATTCGGGTCGTACTCGATACCGGCGACTTTGGCCGGAACCGAGAACTTGTTCCGCTTGAAGTCGATGATGCGATAGAACCGCTTTGCGCCACCACCGCGATGACGGGTGGTGATGCGGCCGATGTTGTTGCGGCCGGCGGTCTTCTTCAGCGGCTTCAGCAGCGACTTCTCTGGCGTCGTCTTGGTGATTTCGTCGAAACCACTGACGCTCATCTGGCGTCGGCCCGGGGAAGTGGGCTTGTACTTGCGAACTGGCATGATCTGGCTCCTTCTTCCCGGGTCCCTAGACCTGCTCGAAGATGTCGATGTGCTGCCCTGGGTAGAGCGTCACGATCGCCTTCTTCCAGCCGGGTTTGTTTCCAACGATGCGGCCGCCGCGGCGAGACGCGTAGCGCGACTTCGGCTTCGGCTTGACGTTGAGCGTATTGACCGCCTTGACCCGGACGTTGAAGGTCTTCTCGACCGCGTCCCGGATCTGCGGCTTGTTGGCCTGCGGATCGACTTCGAAGGAGTACTGATTGTTCTCCTCCATCAGCCGGGTGTTCTTTTCGGTAATGAGCGGGCGACGCAGCACCTGCTCGATGCGGATCTCGGCCATGACTAGCTCGCAGCCTCCTCAGCCGCGGCTTGCCGCGCCTGCTTCCAAACACTTGGCTCGCGGGCATCGTCCGGCAGCGCCAGAATGCCCTCGATGACCGGGACGGCGTCGGTTGAAATGACGAGCCGGTCGTACTTCAGCAAATCGCGCACATTGGCATAGCTGGCCAGAATCGTTTTCACGTCCTGGAGGTTGCCAGTGGCCCGCTCGATGTTCTCGCTCTTCTCAGGAGTCAGGATCAGGATCGATCGCGACTCAGGAAGCTGCTTGATCGCAGCGATACCGGCCTTGGTCTTGGGCTCGATCTCCGCCAGGTTGGCAACGAACGTGATACGTCCGTCGCGCAGCTTGGCCGAAAGGGCCGAGCGCACGGCAAGCCGGCGCATCCGCTTCGGCAGGCGCTGGGTGTACTTGCGCGGGTGCGGTCCGAAAACCACACCACCACCCGACCAGTGCGGGGCGCGAATGGAACCCTGGCGGGCGCGGCCGGTGCCCTTCTGGCGCCACGGCTTGCGTCCACCACCGCTCACCTCAGCGCGAGTCTTGGTGTCCGCGGTGCCGATGCGCGCATTGGCGAGCTGCATGACCAACGCCTGGTGCATCACCGCGATGTTGGGCTCGATACCCCAGACGCTGTCGTCCAGCTCGATCTGGCCACTCTTCTTTCCGGAAAGGTCAAACGTGTCGTGTTTCATCATCGTTCCTCAGGGCGGCCTGGACTACTTGGCGCCGGCTTTGACCGCGTTTCGAACGATGACGAGCGATTCGTTGTGACCAGGGACCGAACCCTTGACCAACAGCAGATTCCGCTCGGGATCGACCCGCAGCACTTCCAAACTCAGAACCGTCACCCGGTCGTTGCCCATGCGGCCAGCCATGCGCGTGCCCTTGTAGACACGTCCTGGTGTGGCGCTCGAGCCAATGGAACCCGGCGCGCGCAGGCGGTCGGACTGACCGTGTGTCTTGGGACCGCCCGAGAATCCGTGTCGCTTGACACCGCCCTGGAAACCTCGCCCCTTGGAGGTACCGGTCACGTCGACCAGTTGTCCAGGCTTGAAGACATCGGCCTTGAAAACCTGGCCGACTTCGATATCGTCGTAGCTATCCGCCTTGACCTCGCGCAGGTCGCGCGACTGAAAGCCGCTCGCCTTGCGATGCCCTTGCTCTGGGCGATTGAGACGCTTGTCCAGCCCGAAACCGAGCTGGACCGCGTTGTATCCGTCCTTCTCTTCCGTCTTGATCTGTGTGACCACGTTTGGCCCACATTCGATGACGGTTGCCGGGTAGACGACGCCGCTCTCATCGAAGACCTGCGTCATCCCCAGCTTTTTCCCGACCATTGCCTGAATCATTGGCTCTCTCCTGATGCCAGGACGTTCGTGCAGCCCCGTGGCCGTCCGAACCTTCAGAGCGTAACTTCGAAAAACTCGAACTACGCGTTACAACTACTTACAGCTTGATCTCGATGTCCACACCGGCCGGCAGATTCAGGCGCATCAGCGCGCGAATCGTGTTGCCGCTCGGCTCGAGCACGTCGATCAGGCGCTTGTGCGTCCGGATCTCGAACTGCTCCTGCGAGTCCTTGTCGATGAACGGCGACCGGATGACGCAGAACTTCTCGATGCGGGTTGGCAGGGGAACTGGTCCCGCCACTTTCGCTCCGGTCGATTCCGCAGTCTCCACGATCTTCGCCGCCGACTGATCGAGGATTCGATGATCGTAGGCTTTCAGCCGAATGCGGATCTTCTGAGCCTGTTTCCGCTGGACCATTCCCTGCTCCTGCCTGTGAACCGTTGCTTGCTACTTATTCGATGATCGAGGTGACGACACCAGCGCCGACGGTGCGGCCACCTTCCCGGATCGCGAACCGCAACCCTTCCTCGCACGCCACCGGCGTGATCAGCTCCACCGTCATCTGGATGTTGTCGCCCGGCATCACCATCTCGACTCCGTCCGGCAACTGGATGCTCCCCGTCACGTCCGTGGTCCGAATGTAGAACTGCGGCCGGTATCCATTGAAGAACGGCGTGTGCCGTCCCCCTTCTTCCTTGCCCAGCACATACACCTCGGCGGCAAACTTCGTGTGCGGTTTGATGCTGCCCGGTTTGCACAGCACCTGCCCCCGCTCCACATCCGTCCGCTCCACCCCGCGCAACAGCACCCCAACGTTGTCTCCGGCCACCCCTTCGTCCAACGTCTTCTGGAACATCTCCACCCCGGTGGCCACAACCTTGCGCTGCTCGCCCAACCCGACGATTTCGATTTCATCGCCAACCTTGACCACGCCCCGGTCGACCCGCCCCGTCACCACGGTGCCACGTCCCTTGATCCCGAAGACGTCTTCGATCGGCATCAGGAACGGCTGGTCGATCGCCCGCTCCGGCGTCGGAATGTAGTCGTCGACCGCATTCATCAGCTCCCAGATCGGCGCGTACTCCGGCGAGGTCGGGTCCTTGCTCTCACTCGACAGCGCCGCCAACCCCGATCCCCGGATGATGGGAATCTCGTCGCCCGGGAACTGATACGTGCTCAACAGCTCCCGCACTTCCAGCTCCACCAGCTCCAGCAGCTCCGGGTCGTCCATCATGTCGACTTTGTTCAGGAAGACGACGATGGCCGGCACTTCCACCTGCCGCGCCAGCAGAATGTGCTCCCGCGTCTGCGGCATCGGCCCGTCCGGCGCCGACACCACCAGGATCGCTCCGTCCATCTGCGCCGCCCCGGTGATCATGTTCTTGATGAAGTCGGCGTGCCCCGGGCAGTCCACATGCGCGTAGTGCCGCTTGTCGGTTTCGTACTCCACGTGCGCAATCGCGATCGTGATGCCCCGCTCCCGCTCTTCCGGCGCGTTGTCGATCGAATCGAAGCTGCGGAAGGCCGCCTCGCCCCGCAACGACAACGTCTTGGTGATCGCCGCCGTCAAGGTCGTCTTCCCATGGTCGACGTGCCCGATCGTCCCGACGTTGACATGCGGCTTCGTGCGCTCGAATTTCTGCTTACCCACGTATCAGGTTCCTTTCGTTCCGATTCCCGCTCCAGCGGGCCGAATCCAATGTTGCGTTGACTAGACGCGCCGAGCCTTGGCGACCATCTCCTCCTGGAGATTCGCTGGCAACGGCGCATAGTGATCGAATTCCATCGAGTAGACCGCGCGGCCCTGAGTGGCCGATCGAAGATCGGTGGCATACCCGAACATCTGGGCCAGCGGAACGAACGCCTTGACGACCTGCGCCCCGGCACGCGCCTCCATACCCTGAATCTGTCCGCGACGCGAGTTGAGGTCGCCGATGACGTCGCCCATGAAGTCTTCCGGTGTGTTGACCTCGACCTGCATGATCGGCTCGAGCACAACCGGCTTGCCGCGGCGGACTGCCTCCTTGAGCGCAAGCGAACCTGCGATCTTGTAGGCCACTTCCTTGGAGTCGACATCGTGATACGAGCCATCCACCAACGTCGCCTTGATGTCGACGAGCGGGTAACCCGCCTGCCCACCGCTGGTCAACGCCTCGCGGATGCCCTGATCGATCGGGCCGATGAACTCGCGCGGAACCGATCCGCCGACGATCTTCTCCTCGAAGATGTAGCCGCTGCCGCGCTCGAGCGGCTCGAACTCGACGACGCAGTGGCCGTACTGGCCGGCGCCTCCGGTCTGGCGAATGTGCTTACCCTCGGCGCGAACCGGGAGGGTGATGGTCTCGCGGAACGCAACCTGCGGCCGACCGACATTCGCATCGACCCGGAACTCGCGCAGGAGGCGATCGACGATGACTTCCAGGTGAAGCTCACCCATGCCGTCGATCAGGGTCTGGCCCGTGTCCTCATTTGTGCGGACGCGGAAGGTCGGATCCTCTTCCGCCAGGCGGCCAAGCGCGGCGCCCATCTTGTCCTGATCGGCGCGCGTCTTCGGCTCGATTGCGACCGAGATGACCGGCTCCGGGAAGACGATCGACTCGAGGACGATCGGATTGGCTGGGTCGCACAACGTGTCGCCGGTGAAGGATCCCTTCAGACCAATGATGGCAACGATGTCGCCAGCACTGACCGACTGGACTTCTTCACGGCTGTTGGCGTGCATGCGCAGCAGGCGGCCGATCCGCTCGCGGTCGCCCTTGGTCGAGTTGAGTGCGTACGAACCTGACTCGAGCGTTCCGGAATAGACGCGCACATATGCGAGCTTTCCCACATGCGGATCCGCCTGGATCTTGAAGACCAAACCGGAGAACGGCTGGCCGGGTTCGACCGTGCGGATCTCCATCTCCTCAGTGCGGGGGTTGGCGCCCTCGACCGGCGGAACATCCAGCGGCGACGGCAGATAGGAGACGATGGCGTCGAGCATCGGCTGGACGCCCTTGTTCTTCAGGGATGAACCGCACAGGACTGGCACCAGCTGCCCGGTGAGGGTAGCGGCACGCAGGCCGGCACGAAGCTCGTCGACCGTGAACTCATCGTCCTCGAGATAGCGAAGCATCATCTCTTCATCGGTCTCGGCAATGAGCTCGACCAGATGACGACGCGCCTCGGTGGCTGCTTCTTCCATATCGGCCGGGATCGAGGTGGTCTCGATGTTCTGCCCGAGATCGTCGTGGTAGATGATGGCGTTGCCCTCGAGCAGATCGATGACGCCCTTGAAGTTCGACTCCGAGCCGATCGGAAGCTGCACCGGAGCCGGCTTGGCCTTGAGGCGGTCGACGATCATGCCGAGCGTGCGCTCGAACGATGCGCCGGTGCGGTCCATCTTGTTGACGAAGCAGAAGCGCGGCACAGAGTACTTGTCGGCCTGCCGCCAAACAGTCTCGGACTGCGGCTCGACGCCGGCAACGGCATCGAACACGACCACGCCGCCGTCGAGCACGCGGAGCGAGCGCTCCACCTCGACCGTGAAGTCGACGTGACCGGGGGTATCGATGATGTTGATGGTGTGATTCTTCCACGCGCAGGTCGTGGCAGCCGAGGTGATGGTGATACCGCGCTCGCGCTCCTGGACCATCCAGTCCATGGTGGCGGCGCCTTCATGCACCTCACCCGGGCGATGCACGCGACCGGTATAGAAGAGAATGCGCTCGGTCGTGGTCGTCTTGCCCGCGTCGATGTGAGCAATGATGCCGATGTTTCGCGTCCTCGCGAGCGGCGTGTTCAGTTGGTTGGCTGGCATGGTTGCCGTGCTCGTGCTCATTGCGTTTGGACTGTCCTGATTCTGCTTTCGCGTTTCAACACGTGTCCGCTACCGACTAGTAGCGATAGTGGGCAAAGGCGCGGTTCGCCTCAGCCATGCGGTGGGTGTCCTCGCGCCGCTTGATCGTGGCGCCTTGCCCGTTCGAGGCATCGAGGATCTCATTCGCAAGTTTTTCGGTCATCGATCGGCCAGAGCGCCCACGCGCCGAGGTCAGAATCCAGCGAATCGCCAGGCTTTGGCGTCGCCGGCCCTCGATCTGGACCGGAACCTGATAGGTCGCACCACCAACGCGGCGCGGCTTGACCTCGAGGAACGGGGTCGCATTGTTGACCGCCTGCTCGAAGACTTCCAATGCGCCACGGCCCGAGCGCTCTTCGACGATCGCGAGCGCGTCGTACATCGTGCGCTCCGCGAGGCCCTTCTTGCCTCGCTCCATGAGCTTATTGATGAACCGGGAGACCAGCTCGCTGTTGTATTTCGAATCTGGCACCGGCACTCGCGGCTCGATCTTGGTCCGTCGCGGCATTGTTCTTTCTCGCCTCCGATTGGTTTCCTGTCGCGCATCCCGGCCCTGCCGGCGCGACCTCGTGTTTCCTACGTCCTCGCAATCAGACGAAAAAGCGGTAGACGCGCATCTGCGTCGTTCCGCTTTCTCAGTCGTGTCGTCTCAGTTCTGCGTGCGCAGAGCCGCCGGAGTGGTTTCCTCTCGAAAACCGGAGCTCGAACCTCGAGCTACTTCTTCGGCGCCTTGGTTCCGTACTTCGAGCGCGCGTTCTTGCGGTTTTCGACACCGCGGGTGTCCAGGGTGCCACGGACGATGTGGTAACGAACGCCGGGAAGGTCTTTCACCTTGCCGCCGCGCACCAGCACGACCGAGTGCTCCTGAAGATTGTGACCCTCACCCGGAATGTACGCCGTGACTTCCATATGATTGGAAAGACGCACGCGGGCGATCTTGCGCAGCGCGGAGTTGGGCTTCTTGGGCGTCATGGTCTTGACCTGGGTGCAAACGCCGCGCTTCTGGGGAGCCCCCTGCGAACGACGGGTGCGACCGGCATATCGACCGAGCGCGTTGTTGGTAAACCCAAGCGCTGGCGATTTGGTCTTTTTCTTGACGCTCTTTCGGCCCTTCCGGACCAACTGATTGATCGTCGGCACTACTGACTCCTATACAGACAAGCGGCTTGCCTACTACCGTGCTCTGCGGAAACGATCAGACCCGCAGCTGCGGCGCCACTCGCCCGGCAAGGTTCGGCACCCCGCGAAATACGGGTTGCAAATCCTCACGACGTGACCGCCTTGCGGCGGCCACAGCGGAAGATTCTACCGCGCATCGCGAATTCGCGTCAAGGCGTCTCATGCCAGCGTTTTTCGCTTGCGTTCGGACGCAATTCGGCTCTAGCTCACCAGTCCGATGAACTCCTGCAACGTGTAGAAGCCGGAAAGGTTGATTCGGGTCAGATGATACTGATCGAGCTCCGGCGTGAACTTGAGCGGGCCACCCCAGGCATCGACCGCATTCGTAAAGCCGATGCTCGTCACGATGTCCATCGTCGTCGAGTTGTAGGCCCCATACGGGTAGGCGAAGCAATTGATCGGATGCCCGACGATCCCCTCCAGATACGTCTTGTTGTTGTTGATAGCGGCGTACTGCGCTGAATACCCGAGCCCCGTCAGGTCGGGATGGTCCACGGTGTGTCCACAGACCTGGCCCGCTCCGTCCATCGCACGGATGATGGAGGTCGAGTATGCCGACCCCGGCCCGGTCAGATACCAGACACCAGCGAAACCATATTGATCGAGGATCTGCTTGAAGAGCACATCCGACGAGTTGCCATCATCGATCGTGATCATGATGGGCTTGGGCGGCAACGGGGCTCCGGTAGCCAGGTGAGCCATGATGTCGTCTGGCGTGACGGACGTGTAGCCATTTGCGGCGAGCCACGCCATTTGGCTGCGCAGCGTCTGTTCCGTTACCTGATAGAGACCCGGTGTTGACGCGATTCGGTGATACATAAGGATGGGGATTTCGATCGGAGCCGTGTCCGGGGGAACTCCGGTGCCTGTCAGGTATGCGCTTGCGACCCAGCCCGTGACCCCGTTGTACCGCACCTGGTGGTATCCGGCCGCTTGGCCACCAACCAGAACGACCTTTGCGCCGGCCGGAATGACCAACAACACGGCCTGCGCCGTGGACGGACCCTGCCGAAGATTGACGTTCGCGGTTGTTCGGGTGTCGGTGCTGGTACCTCCACCAGGAATCGGCTGCAGGTACGTCCCATATGCCCATCCGGTATAGCCGGCATAGCTCACCTGCTGGAATCCCGATCGCGTAGGACCGAGCAACGTAACCGTGGCTCCGTTGGGAATGATGGTGATGACCGGGAAATTCGTTCCGGCGCCAGTGCGAAGATTGAGCCGAGCGATCGTCTGCGCCCGAGCAGTGGCGGACGACGTTGCGGTTGGCGACACAGGAACAATGGGTGTCTGTGTGGGTTGTACTGGAGCCGTTGGCACTGGCGTCGGCATCGTTCCGGTCAACGTCAGATACTGGCTCGACGACCAACCCATCCGGCCGTTGTAGGTAAGTTCCCAGAAGCCGTTCTGTGCGTTCCCCGTCAGCACGACGACTGCACTGACAGGCATGACCGCAAGAACCGCGAAAGATGTGCCCGGTCCCGCGCGCAAGTTGAGCGAATCCGTTGTCCGGGCGCTCGCGCCGGGAACCACCTCAGGCGCGCTCAGTTGCAGATACGCCGCAAAGGCGTAGCCAACGGATCCGCCGTAGGCGACTGGATACCAATCCCCGATCGCGCTCCCGGTGATCTCCACCGTTGCGCCTTCCGGCATGACCAGCACGACCGCCGACGTTGTCGAGGGTCCCTGGCGCAAATTGAGCGCGGAGGTGGTGACCGCGGTTTGCGCAGCGAGTGTCACTGAAGACGGAACAAGCGGAGGGAGTATCGCGAGGATCAGCAAAACCGAGAGCGTCAGACGAAACCCTCGAAATCCCACAGCGATCGACCGCATCTGTCCCGACCTCAGCACGTGGTCCCAGGTGCAAGCGCTCGCATGCGGCGGCAGATATCAGTGACCACTCAGCTCGTCGAACGACCATCAACGCTGAAGAGTCAAGGAAGCACACGGGGACTGCTTGTTTCTGTCAAGCGAATACTATCAGGGAAATCAGAAACGGGCGGCGCTGATTGGCGCCGCCCGTTTGCCTGAATCAATCTGTGTGGAGAGCTAGGATCCGGATTCGTCCTCGCCGGTCCAGGCCTGGAAGCCTTCGAACTCGCCTTCGCCCATCTCGCCGGCGCCCCCATCACCCGGGAGCAATCCGCTCATCATGAGATCCTGCAAGTCCTCGTCCTCCGCCGATTCGATGACATCTTCGCCATCTTCCAGCATCGTGGAGAGAACCGCCTCGTCGAGCTCGCTGGTAACGACCGGGGCCGCGCCGTAGAAGCCCGAGCCCGCCGGAATCAGCTTGCCGATGATGACGTTCTCTTTCAAGCCACGCAGTTGGTCGACCTTGCCATTGATGGCGGCTTCGGTCAGCACGCGGGTGGTCTCCTGGAAGGATGCCGCGGCCAGGAACGAGTCGGTCTCGAGCGAGGCCTTGGTGATGCCAAGCAGCACCGGCATGGCCGTCGCCGGCTCGCCACCCTGCGCCAGGATGTCCTCGTTGATCTGGTTGAACTCGAACCGGTCGATCCGCTCGTCCTGCAGGAAGTCGGTGTCACCCGGGTAGATGATGCTGACCTTGCGCAGCATCTGCCGGCAGATCACCTCGATGTGCTTGTCGTTGGTCGACACGCCCTGCGACTTGTAGACCTTCTGCACCTCGTCGATGATGTAGCGCTGCACATCCTCGCGGCCGCGGGTCAACAGCACCTGCTGCGGATCCTTGGCGCCGTCGGTGAGCTGCTGTCCGGGGATGACGTGATCGCCATCCTCGACATAGACATGGTACGAGATGGGCACCGGGTATTCGTCCCGCTCCTCATGCTCGTTGCGGATGTAGATCGTGCGATCGTCCAGGAAGAAGATGCCATCGATTGGCGAGTACTTCTTCGATCCGTCCGGACCCTCGGCAATAGCGGTCTTGTCCTTCACCACCACCTGGCCATCGGTTAGCGCCGGCTGCCAGCCATCGCCCAACACGTGCGCGTGCGAATCGTGCTCGGTGCTGCTGATGATGAGCTTGCGTCCGTCCTCGGCCTGCTCGAACGTGACGATTCCTTCGCGTTCTGCCAGGAGCGCGGCGCTCTTCGGCTGCCGTGCCTCGAAGAGTTCTTCGACGCGCGGAAGTCCGGTCGTGATGTCGGCGCGCGCCACACCACCCGAGTGGAAGGTGCGCATCGTCAGCTGGGTGCCCGGCTCGCCAATCGACTGAGCGGCGACGATACCGACAGCTTCTCCCAGTTCCACCATCTTGCCAGTGGCCAGGTTGCGCCCATAGCACAACCGGCAGACGCCATGGGTTGCTTCGCACGTCAGCACCGAGCGGACATGGACCTTCTGGCCCGTCTCGATCACCTCCGCGACGAGGTCACGCGTGGTTCCGTCTTCCTGATCGATGAGATCGGCCAACTCTGTGCCCGTGTCGGCAATCAACTCACCCGTGTTGGGATCGTAGACCGGCGACGCAAGAATGCGCCCGATGATCTTCGAGCGGAAGTCCTCGGGAGAGACCTCCTTCCCTTCACTGTCGGTCCACTCGATCCAGAGACCGTGATGCGTCCCGCAATCCTCGATATTGATGATCACGTCCTGCGCCACGTCGACCAGGCGGCGGGTCAAGTAGCCGGAGTCTGCGGTGCGCAGCGCGGTGTCGGCCAAACCCTTGCGGGCGCCATGCGTAGATATGAAGTACTCGAGCACGGTGAGCCCTTCACGGAAATTCGACTTGATGGGAATTTCCACGATCTTGCCTTGTGGATCGAGCACCAGACCGCGCATACCAGCCATCTGGCTGATCTGGTTCATGTTTCCCTTCGCGCCAGAGTCGGCCATCATATAGACCGAGTTCTGACCCTTGAGGCGCTCTTCGATGTCCCGCTGAAGATCGTCGCGGCACTTGTTCCAGATCGCTTCGATCTCACGCAGCCGCTCGTCCTCGGTCATGAGACCGCGCTTGTACTGGCGATCGACCTTGTCGGCAGCTTCCTCCGCCTCGGCAACCATCGCCTGCTTGTTTGGCGACAGCGTCACGTCGTCCACCGCAATGCTCATACCGCCGCGGGTGGAGTACTTGAAGCCGACCTTCTTGATGTCGTTGACCACCTTGGCGGTGTCGAACGGATCGCTGAAGTGCTTGTAGCAGTCGGCCACCACTTTGCGGACCTGCTTTCGGTCCATGGTGTGGTTGTAGTACTTGCCGAGCGAGGCGGGCAGCGCGGCATTGAAGATCGCGCGGCCAACTGTCGTGTCGATCAGCTTGTTCTCACCGCCATCGCGATCGGTCATCACCTGAATGGCAGCCTGCACGTCCACCACGCCCATGTCGTAGGCGAGCTGCACTTCCTCCAGCGAGCCAAAGACTTTGCCATGACCCTTGGGCAGCGTTCCGTTGATCAGGTCCTGCTCGTAGTCGCGCTCGCTGGTCATGTAGTAGCAGCCAAGCACGATGTCCTGCGTCGGGGAGACGATCGGATCGCCGTTCGACGGGGAAAGCAGGTTGCGGACCGAGAGCATGCGCGCGCGAGCCTCGGCCTGAGCCGCCTTCGAAAGCGGCACATGGACCGCCATCTGGTCGCCGTCGAAGTCCGCGTTGAATGCGGTGCAGACGAGCGGGTGAAGCTGAATGGCCGAACCTTCGATCAAGCGCACACGGAATGCCTGGATACCGAGTCGGTGCAGCGTTGGAGCGCGGTTGAGGAGCACCAGATGGTCCTGGATGACCTCTTCCAGCACTTCCCAAACCCGCTGATCGACCCGCTCCACCAGTCGCTTGGCGGCCTTGATGTTGTGCGCGTATCCGTGATCGACCAGGCGGCGCATGACGAACGGCTTGAAAAGCTCGAGCGCCATCCGCTTCGGCAGACCGCATTCATCGAGCGCAAGGTCCGGACCAACCACAATGACCGAGCGGCCAGAGTAGTCGACACGCTTGCCGAGCAGGTTCTGGCGGAACCGCCCCTGCTTGCCCTTGAGCATGTCCGAGAGGCTCTTCAGCTTGTGCTTGCCCGAACCGGAAACCACGCGCCCACGCCGGCCATTGTCGATCAATGCGTCGACGGCTTCCTGCAGCATGCGCTTCTCGTTGCGGACGATGATATCGGGCGCGCCAAGCTCGATCAGCCGCTTGAGGCGGTTGTTTCGGTTGATGACGCGACGATAGAGATCGTTCAGGTCGGACGTCGCGAAGCGGCCACCATCGAGCTGGACCATCGGGCGCAATTCCGGCGGAATGACCGGAAGGGCTGAGAAGATCATCCACTCAGGGCGGTTGCCGCTCTTGCGGAGGGCTTCGACCACGCGCAACCGCTTGGTCGCCTTCTTGCGCTTGGCGTCAGAGGACGCCTGCATCTCGTCACGCAGCTGGATGGCCAGCTGGTCGAGGTCGAGGCTGTTGACGAGATAGTCGTAGACGGCTTCGGCGCCCATGGCTGCGCGGAAGACGCCCGACGGCGTGACCTCCTGCAGCTCGCGGTACTGGGTCTCAGAAAGGATCTGAAGCGGCTTGAGATCGGACACGGCACGAATCGCGTCGTCGCGCTCGCGCTCGAGTTCGCGAATCTGCTCGCCCAGACGATCGGTAATGCGCTGCTGCGCGGCTTCGAGCTCCTGGGTCGCCAGGTCCTTGCCTGCGCCAGCCAACGCTTCGGCTCCGGAGGCGCTGTAGTCGGCCGCCTCTTCGATGCGCAGTTTCTCGTTTTCATAGGTCTCGTCGAGCAAGGCAAAGCGGTCTTCGTTGATGGCCTCATCGACGTCGACGATGGTCACTCCGCGGAAGGTGTACGCGGAGACCGCCGCACCACCCTCGAGCGCCTTCAGCTTCTTGGTGAGTGACGTGTGCTCACGCTTGAGCGTGGCCAGCGCCTTCTTCTTCTCGTCCTTGACATCTTTGGTGGCGCGGGTCTCACCCTCGGTGAGAACTTTGATCTCCGTGCCAGTCGCCTCGGCAAGCTCCTTGAGTTCGCCGTTGGCGCTTTCGGTCAGTTCTTCGACCGACTCCTCATGGACATCCCTGATCTCCTGGATTGCGGCCTCCTGCGCCTCGGTATCAACCTGAGTGACAAGATAGGACGCGAAATAGAGCACCCGCTCGAGGTTGCGCGGGGAGATGTCGAGCAGCAGGCCGAGACGGCTCGGAGTGCCTTTGACGTACCAAATGTGCGCAACCGGCGCCGCGAGCTCGATGTGGCCCATGCGCTCGCGCCGAACCTTGGCGCGGGTGACTTCCACACCGCACTTGTCGCAGACCGTGCCGGCGTGTCGAATGCGCTTGTATTTCCCGCAGTAGCATTCCCAGTCCTTGGTGGGACCAAAGATGCGCTCGCAGAAAAGACCGCCATGCTCCGGCTTGAGCGTGCGGTAGTTGATGGTTTCCGGCTTGGTGACCTCGCCATAGGACCATCCACGAATCGAATCCGCCGATGCCAGGCTGATCCGAATCGCATCGAAATTGTTCACGTCGAGAACACGTCCGCGGTCACGCCGGTCGCTGCGGCTGAAGCCGCGGGACTGGCGATCCGGAGCACCGAACGCCATCGGCGTTGACTCGGTTTCTTCTCGAAACGTAGTGTCTGCCATGCGCTTGTTTACCTTTCCAGGTTGCCGCCGGAGGCGTTAGCACTCCGCCCCGGCGGCGAGATTGGACAATTACCGAGCGGGACTGAAAGAAAAACGAGACGAATACTTAGCCCTCGGTTCGTTCGAACCCGCTCAAATTGATGCGGTCGAGATTCGACAGGAGATCGCGGGACGTGTCTTCCGTGAAGTCGACCGTCTCTTCGTTTTCGTTGATGACGTCGATCGAGAGCCCGAGCGAGCGGAGCTCCTTCACGAGCACCTTGAACGATTCGGGCACACCCGCCTCTCCGATCTCGTCGCCCTTGACGATGGCCTCGTAGGTCTTCACACGACCGACGACATCGTCCGACTTGACCGTGAGCATCTCCTGAAGGGTGTACGCCGCGCCGTAGGCTTCGAGCGCCCAGACTTCCATTTCTCCGAATCGCTGACCGCCGAACTGCGCCTTGCCGCCCAGCGGCTGCTGGGTAACGAGCGAGTACGGGCCTGTCGATCGAGCGTGGATCTTGTCCTCGACCAGGTGCGCCAGCTTCAACATATAGATGATGCCGACCGTGACCGGGCGATCGAACTTCTCTCCAGTTCGGCCGTCATAGAGATCGACCTTGCCATCCGCCGGAAGTCCGGCTTCCACCAGGGTCTCGCGGATCTCCTCCTCTTTGGCTCCATCGAAGACCGGGGTCGCCACTCGGAAGCCAAGCCGCTGCGCCGCCCACCCGAGATGCGTTTCCAGCACCTGGCCGAGGTTCATGCGCGAGGGCACGCCGATCGGGTTGAGGATGATGTCAACCGGCTGACCGTCCGGCAGATATGGCATGTCCTCGATCGGCAGAATCCGGCTTATGACGCCCTTGTTGCCATGGCGACCGGCCATCTTGTCGCCTTCTGAGACCTTGCGCTTCTGCGCGATGGCCACGCGCACCATCTGGTTCACACCAGCCGGCAGCTCATGGTCGCTGTTCTCATCGCGTCGGAAGGTCTTGACGTCGATGACCTTGCCACGAACACCGTGCGGCACGCGCAGCGAGGTGTCCTTCACCTCGCGGGCCTTCTCACCGAAAATCGCGCGCAAGAGTCGCTCTTCGGCAGAAAGCTCGGTCTCGCCCCGGGGCGTGACCTTGCCGACGAGAATGTCGTTGGGCGCAACTTCCGCGCCAATTCGCACGATGCCGTTCTCATCCAGATCGGCGAGCGACTCCTCACCGACGTTCGGGATGTCGCGGGTTACCTCTTCCGGTCCGAGCTTGGTGTCTCGCGCTTCAGTCTCGTACTTCTCGATATGAATCGAAGTGAAGACATCGTCGCGCACCAATCGCTCGCTGATGAGAATGGCATCCTCGAAGTTGCCGCCTTCCCAGGGCATGAACGCGACGAGCACGTTCTGACCGAGCGCGAGTTCGCCATTTTCGGTTGACGAGGTGTCCGCCAGAATGTCGTTCACCTTCACCCGGTCGCCGCGGCGAACGCTCGGGCGTTGGTTGATGCAGGTGTCCTGATTCGAGCGGACGAACTTCTGCAGGTTGTAGATATGCGTCCGGCCGTCATCGTCGATCAGCTTGATCTCACGCGCGTTGACATCCACGACTTCGCCGGCATGGCGGGAAACGAGCACCTGACCAGAATCGCGTGCGGCCTGGAGCTCGACCCCGGTGCCGATGATCGGCGCTTCCGGTCGAAGCAACGGCACAGCCTGGCGCTGCATGTTCGCGCCCATGAGCGCGCGGTTGGCATCGTCGTGCTCGAGGAACGGAATCAGGGCGGTGGCGACCGACACGACCTGCTTCGGCGAAATGTCCAGATACTGCACGTTGATCGCCGGGATCACCGGGAAGCGGTGACCGCCACCCTGGCGAACCGTGACCTGTTCCGGCACGATCCGGTCGTTTTCGTCCAGCTCGGTATTCGCCTGAGCAATGGACATGCGCTCTTCCCGGTCGGCCGAGAGATAGTCGATGATGTGCGACGCATACGGCTGAATGCGCACCAGCGGAACACCCGCCTCCTTCATGGACGCGAGCAGGTCGGACGTGATGACCGCACCCTTCTTGCCGTAAACCTTGCCGCCTTCGTCGACGACCGCATCCTCGCGCAAGACCTGACCCACCGGATCGACTTCCGGGTTGTCGAGGAAAAGCGTGGAAATGACACGTCGGTATGGCGTCTCGATGAAGCCATACTGGTTGATCTTGCCGTATGTGGCCAGGGAGCCGATCAGACCGATGTTCGGACCTTCCGGCGTTTCGATCGGGCAGATGCGGCCGTAGTGGGACGGATGCACGTCGCGCACATCCATGCCAGCGCGATCGCGGCTAAGGCCACCAGGACCAAGCGCCGAAAGACGTCGCTTGTTGGTGAGCTCAGCCAGCGGGTTCGTCTGATCCATGAACTGGGAAAGCTGGCTGCCGCCGAAGAACTCACGCACCGCGGCCATGACCGGCCGGGTGGTGCTGATGAGGGTCTGCGGGGTGACAGTCTCCTGATCGACGAGCGTCATCCGCTCGCGAATACCGCGCTCGAGCCGCTGAAATCCGGTGCGCACGTGCATCTGGATCAATTCGCCAACGGCACGGATGCGCCGGTTGCCGAGGTGATCGATATCGTCCGATTCGCCAACGCCATTGTTGAGCCGGATGATCTCGCGAATGATCTCCACCAGGTCCTCATTGCTGAGGATGCGTTGGGTGGCTTCACGCTCGGTGTCGCGATCGTCCGGGTGCAATCGATGATTCAGCTTGAACCGGCCGACGCGGGCCAGATCGTAGCGACGATCATTGAAGAACAGGTTCTCCAGCATCTGCACCGCGTTGTCGCGGGTCGGCGGGTCGCCAGGCCGGAGACGACGGTAGAGCTCGATGAGCGCCTCATCCTTGCTCTTGGTGGTTTCCTTCTCGAGCGTCGACTGGATGAAACGGCGGTCCTCATTGGTGTCGACATCAGCGAAGAGCTCCAGGAGTTCTTCGTTGGATTCGTAGCCGAGCGCGCGCAACAGGATCGTGACCGGCATCTTGCGCTTGCGGTCGACCTTGACCGAGATGACGTCGCGGTTCGAGGTCTCGAATTCCAACCAGGCACCGCGATTTGGGATCAGCTTTGCCGACGTGAGCAGCTTGCCCGACTGCGCATCGGGAACGCGCTCGAAGTAGACGCCTGGGGATCGCACGAGCTGCGAAACGACCACGCGCTCGGCGCCATTGATAATGAAGGTGCCCGAGGTGGTCATCATCGGGAAATCCCCGAGGAAGATGCCATCCGGTCCGGTTTCCTTGATTTCCCCGGTCTCGTGCATGACGAGCCGCGCCGACACCCGCAGCGGGGCGGCGTAGGTCATATCGCGCTCGCGGCACCAAACCTCGCAAACGCGCGGATCGATCTTGGCGCGCTCTTTCTCCTCGCCCTCCGGCATTCGGTGCCAGGGCGGATCGAAACGCGGCTCGAAAATGGAGAGCTCCATCTTCTTGTGGTGATCGGAAATGGGAGAGATCTCCTCGAGCAATTCGCGGAGACCTTCGCGGCGGAACCAGTCGAACGATTCGAGTTGAATTTGCACGAGATTCGGCATCTCGAGCGCGGTGGGAATGCGGGAATACGTTCGTCGCCCGACGCCGATGTTCGATGAAACCTGCCGATCCGCACTAACGATCGGCGGAAGCTCAGCAACGCTTCCGTTGACTCCTGCCATGTAGCAAGCCTCCAAAAATATGTGAGCGACGCGACGGACACACCGGTTTGCCCGTCTTCCGATTGCGGCCTGTGTGGCCGCGGTGCAGGGTCCAGTTCAGCCGCGGGTGGGTTCCTTTTCCTTCCCTTGTCCGGCGTCGATCCTGGTTTGCGCATGGGAGACATGCGCCACCCGCCGGACACGAAAAAAAAGGGACGGCTTAGGCCTCCCCAAATTGTGGTAACTTAGTTGGTGCGTGCAGCACTCGCGGTTCCAGGTAATCGAGACCGGTTTCGGGCAGTGGCTCGAAACCGCAAGAGGGAATCGTACCTCCCATGCGTACGTTTTGTCAAGGTGCGCGCGACGCGGTTTTTCGATTGTCCGCGCTATTCCTTGTGGTGTGCCTGCTACTGGTCCCCAGCGCTGCAGCCAACGGGCAGACTGGCGACGCGAACGTTGTCGTCAGTGCAGCAGATTTCCCGTACGCGCTCGACTTCGAGCAACTTCAGCAACCTGTCTTCACCGGCCAATACATCGCCAGCGATCCAGCGATCATCGTCGAAGATGGCTTTCTGCGCATGTTCTACACCTGCTTCGTCGTGCCGGAAACCGGATTCGTGCCGGACGATGTGCGCGCTGGCATTTGCTCAGCGACCTCGACCGACGGGCTGAGCTGGACCGAGGTCGACACCGGTGATGAAATCACCCGCGGGTTGGTCCTGAGCGGCATCGAAGGGAGCTGGCAAGAGAACCTCGAGGCTTCGTTCGTCATCGTGATCGAGGGAACGTATCTCCTCTACTACTCGGGCTACGAAACCGAAGGCGATCCGGCGATGGGTTTTCCGGCAAAGCTCGCCGTGGCGTCGTCCACTGACGGCGTGCATTTCGAGCGAGTCTCCGACCAGCCAATTCTCGAACCGACTCCCAACTGGTATGACAACGATGCGGTCTACAGCCCCGCAATCACGATTGCCGGTGACCACCTCGTGATGGTGTACGCCGGACATTGCTATACACAATGCGATGTCGGCTGGGGTGTCACGTTGCTCGGCGCGACGTCGACGGACGGTTTGACCTGGACGAAATTGGACGAACCTGTGCTCCAGGGGCAAGCGCTCGGGCTCGATTGGACGAAAGACGGCGTCGGAGAACCGGCGCTTCTGTACATGCCCGACGGGCAGTGGCTGCTCTTCTTTACCTCGCTGCAGGATGCCACGCGAGAAATCGGTCTCGCGGCCGGACCGTCCCCGTTCGGACCATGGACGGTGCTCGATCAGCCAATCCTCCGGCCGACTCCTGGCTCCTTCGACGAGGGCGGTGTGCTCGCACCTTTCGTGCTGCAGGATGGCGACATGCTGCGCATGTGGTATCTGGGACAGACGATCGGAGAGGAGTCGTTTGCCATCGGATATGCGGAGGCGGCAGTTCCTTCGGGGATATAGGCTTGCTCCCGCCGCATCGTTCTCGAACGCGGGTCGTCTCCGTTGACGGGTTTCGCGCTCGCCCCTATAATCGGCTGGCTATTCGGCAGCCTGCCCAGGTGGCGGAATCGGCAGACGCGCTAGCTTGAGGGGCTAGTGACCATTACGGTCGTGGGGGTTCAAATCCCTTCCTGGGCACCGCGGAGCGAACGCGCCATCGGGGCGATTAGCTCAGCTGGTCAGAGCGCCACGTTTACACCGTGGAAGTCAGAGGTTCGAACCCTCTATCGCCCACCAGCATCTGCCGCGCAACATGCAAATCTTGCCAAGGTAGCTCAGTTGGTAGAGCTCACGACTGAAAATCGTGCGGTCCGCGGTTCGAGTCCGCGCCTTGGCACCAATCCCAAGAGAAACGCATCTTCCGGTTTCTAGTTGCACGACCGCACCGAGCCGTCGTCGCCCAGACAAACTGGGGGCTCCGAGGGCGCTTCGGCAGATACTGGCTTGGCAGGCGGATTTATGAGGCTCGTCAGCACGCTAGCCATTGATGCGATGATCCCGATGCCGGAGACCATCACGAACACCCCCACGATCCGGCCGAACGCAGTCACCGGATAGGTGTCGCCATAGCCAACTGTCGTGATTGTGACGATTGCCCACCAGATTCCGTCTCCGGCCGTGGTGATATTGGCTTCGGGCGATCGACTTTCCGCCTGCACAACGAGCGTGCTGCACACCATCAGCACCACCAGGGCCGACATCAGCGTGATGAAACTCGCGTACTGGCTCCGATTGTGCATGACCTCTTCGAGGAGGCGGGGCTGGCCCTTGTCGCGCATCAGCTTCCACACGCGCGCCAGACGAAAGACCCGGGCCAGCCGAAACAGGGCGGCAAATCGAAAGAACTGGAACGTCGGAACCGAGCCGAGCAGATCCAGCCAACCACGCTCATCAATGAAGTATGCTCGAGGGGAGGGAGCGAGCTTCAAGTTCATCGCGAAGTCCGCTAGAAAAATTACGCAGATCAAATTGTCATAGACGAGAAGCAGCCGTTCAGTCTCACTGCTCAAGGGAAGCGCCATCGCCACCATGATGACGAGCGAGAGTACAGTTGTCAGCATGATGAACAGGTTGTAGGTGATTCCGTGCAGCGACGCGACTGACTGCCGCTGCTCCATTCGCGGTTGTTTCTTCGCTCCCGCCCGACTCTCCACGCTTCCACTCCCGATCTCGGCACGCCCCAGGCGCCACGCCTGCCATCAAACGTACTATCTCTCACCGCAATCGATCTAGCAGTCGGTTCGAACTGGAATCTACCCAATCCCGGCGTCGCCAGGAAGAAAAGGACACCCTGTGGTCGTATCTGCACAGCAGCGGAGAGCGCTTCGGCTCGAACGACGCATCAAGGAATTGCGCGCCTGGCGGAATGCCCTTGAGATCGACATCCCCGAATGGCGCGCGACCTATCCAGACGGTGAGACATTCTCGCTGAGTTTGCACGATTTCTGGCCGCGTCACGATCTGCCAGTCGTTTTCGAGGCCGCTTGCCAAGTCCCCAGCGGATGGAAGGGTTATCCCGTCGAGATCGAGCTCTGGCTTGGGGGAGAAGGCTTCGTTCGGCTTTCTACCGGATTTCGCGGCGGACTCAACGTGATGCACCACCGATTCCCGGTGGCAGACCCGGTCGAGGGTCAGCAACTGGTGGAAATCTGGGCCGAGGTCGTGCCCAAGGGCATCTTCGGATCGGACATTCCGGAACCGCGTATCGAACGGGCAGCATTGGTGGCTCCCCATCGGGAGGTTCGGGCGCTCGAACGTGACTTGACCATGGTGGATGCGGCGTGCTCAGCGCTCGGCGATCACGAGGTTGTCCCCTTCCTGTTCGATGCAGCCGAGGCCGCGCTTTCCGATCTCGCAGCGGCGTGGCCGACCTCGACTTCCGAGTCGGTCTCCCGCTACGCGCGCGGATACGAAACCGGAATCGGGGATGCATCGCTGGTGATGCCGTTCGATTGGCAAGATGACGAAGCTCCGGACAACCGGCGCTCAACCATGCCGATCTGGAGCATGCCGGAAACGATGCCGATTGCCCCGCTCGAACCAGAGGCGATCGCCGCGGTGCTCTCGGCCCGGCAAACCCTGGCCGAGCAGCTCGACCGCATCAAGGAGAATTACCCGCCGGTAGGCCGTCTTTGCCTGACGGGTCACGCGCACACGGACCTCGCCTGGCTTTGGCCGCTCGCGGAAACCCGCCGGAAAATCCGGCGCACCTGGTGGTCGGTCATCGACCTGATGGACCGCTACCCCGATTTCACCTTCAATCAGTCCTCCGCGCAGGCCTACGCCTGGGTAGAAGAAGATGACCCGGAGCTCTTCGCGCGGGTGAAGGCACGCGTGGCCGAAGGGCGCTGGGAGGCAGTCGGCGGATCGTGGGTCGAGCCGGACGCGAACATCACAGGTGGAGAGGCATTCGCACGGCAGTTGCTCTATGGCCAGCAATATTTCCAGGAGGCGTTTGGTTCGCGGCATACCGTCATTTGGCTCCCTGATGTCTTTGGGTACTCAGGCGGACTCCCGCAAATCCTCCGCCAGGCGGGGATCGACGGGTTCTTCACCATCAAGCTGAACTGGAACGAGGCGAACCAATTCCCATTCGATCTCTTCGAATGGGAGGGCATCGACGGCACCTGCGTCACCGCGCACACATTTTCCAACCCGGGCCATGGCTACAACGGGAATATCGTCCCGTTCGACACGCTGGGGACCTGGCGCAACTTTCGGGGAAAGACGATCCACGACGAGAGCATCTATTCGTTCGGGTGGGGTGATGGCGCGGGCGGCCCAAGCGAAAAGATGCTGGAGAACTATGCCCGGATCAGCGACTTCCCCGCCCTTCCCAGGCTGCGGATGGGATCGGTCGAGAAGTTCTTCGCGGAACTGCCGTCGGAAGGGCTTCCCAAAGCGGTTGGAGAACTCTATCTCGAACTGCATCGCGGCACGCTCACATCGCAGGCGCTCGTAAAGAAGAACAATCGGTCTGCTGAGCACCGCCTGTTCGAAGCAGAGGTCTTCAATGCCATCGATTCACTCGATGGCGCCATGTACCCAAGCGAAGCGCTCGAACGCGCATGGAAAACGCTCCTTTTGAATCAGTTCCACGACATTCTGCCGGGATCGTCGATCAATGAGGTTTATGTCGATTCTCATCGACAGATGGCCGAGGTCATCGAGACCGCAACGTCACTCCGAGATCGGGCGCTTTCTCGCGGAGTCCCGAATCCGGGGAGGGTGCTCGTCGCAAACCCCGGTTTGTATCCGCGCCCTTTGACGGTGGAGCTACCCGGATCGCTGGCAGAAGGACTCAATACGAGCTCGTTCGTCACGCAGGGAACCAGCGCCGGAATGCTCGTCGCCGCGCCTGGAACGAGGGTGCCGGCCCTGGGCGCGATACGGCTCGATGCTGTTTCAAACCACGAACGACTCTTGCCAGTCACCGCCTCGGTTGGAGATGACGGCTTCACACTGGAAAATGCCACAATGCGGTTCACGATCGGCCACGATGGGACGATTGCCAGCGCGTACGACCGGGAAATGAAACGGGAGACGCTCGCCGATCGCGGCAACCAGCTCTGGGCCTATGTCGACAAACCCTATGCCTGGGACGCCTGGGACGTCGACGAGACCTACGCCCGCGACGGCGAGGAAATCGTCGATGTGACTTCGCTCGGAATTGTGGAAACCGGCCCGATTCGGGCCACGGTGCGGATCGTCAGAAAATGGCGAAGTTCGACGATCGTTCAGTCATATCGGCTTTGGCACGATTCGAAGCGACTCGACATCGAGACCGAAATAGAGTGGCATGAGCGTCAGGTCTTGTTGAAAGCCCATGTGCCCCTCGCGGTCCGCAGCCACCAGGCCGCTTTCGAAACGATGTATGGCGCGATTCACCGCCCAAGCCACCGCAACGGTCCATGGGATGCGGCCAGGTTCGAAGGCTGCGGCCACCGTTGGGGAGATATTTCAGAGGCCGGATACGGTGTGGCACTCCTCAACGACGGCAAGTATGGATACGAGGCGCTGGGAAATGATCTGATGCTCTCGCTGCTTCGCGGACCGCTGTATCCCGATCCACTGGCGGACGAGGGTCAGCATCGCTTCACGTACAGCGTGTTTCCACATGCCGGAACCTGGTCGGACGGGGGCGTGGTCGAGGAAGCGTTCCGGCTCAACAGTCCGCTCGTCGTCATCGAGGGCGGCAGCGAGCGGCCGTCGTTCGTCGAGATCACCGGATTGGAGCTCGCCATCGGCGCTCTTAAACGGGCCGAGGATGACAATGGCGTGATCCTGCGGCTCTACGAGCCGAACGGAGCACGCGGTTCCGCCGTGCTGAAGTTCGGCCGCAGCTTTTCCGAGATCACGCCGGTCGATATCCTCGAGGACGCGGTCGGAGGCTCCTACCCGGCGGGAAGCGAAGTCGCACTCGAGTTTCGACCGTTCGAGATCAAGTCACTGCGGCTCGTTCCGTAATCGATCGCTTGCGTGGCTGCCGACTGCTACGGCTCGACTGGCAGGTCGAGCCGTTCGCCCCATTCGTTCCATGATCCGTCGTAGTTCGCGGTGTTGGGGTGACCGACGCGGTCGAGCGCAAACAGCACTGCGGTAGCTGTGACGCCACCGTTGCAATAGGCGACAACCGTCTCATCCCCGGTGATGCCGGCCTGGACGACGATCTCGCGCAATTCCTCGTCCGACTTCCATGTGCCGTCCGGCGTGAACAGTGTCTTGGCGCTCAAATTGACGGAACCGGGAATATGCCCGCGGCGCGACCCGCGGTAGATCTCGCCCGAGTACTGATTTGGATCGCGGGCATCGACGATCAGAACGCCTGGATTGCTGATAGCGCCCATGACATCGTCGACCATGTACCGCGAGGCAGTGTTGGCGTTCGGAGTGAAGTGCGCGGACGGAAGCTCAGGCGCTTCGTCCGTCACCGGCAGGGATTCGGCCAGCCACTTGTTCATGCCGCCATCGAGGACCGCGACTGCCGGATGCCCGTAGTAGTTGAGCGCCCACCAGAGCCGCGTCGCGAAATGCCCTCCCGTGTGATCGACCACCACCACATCAGAGTCGTCGCCAATGCCAATCGCCTCCATGGCTGCCGCGAAACGTGCCGGTGCGGCGATCTGGGCAGGCACTGGATCATCGGGATCGGTAATGTCAGCCGTCCAGTCGACAAAGACCGCACCGGGGACATGGGAAATGTCGTACTCGTCCCGCGCTCCCACATACTGAGAGACCTGTTTTCCATCGCCGGTTCCGGCATCGACAGTCTTCACATACCCGCGGATATCGACCACGCGCACATTCGGCTCGAGCAGGTGCTCCTCCAGCCACGTGGTGGAGACGAGGGAACCGGGAAGAAGAGACATTTGCCGCTCACTTTCTTGCTGCAAGGCGATGGCCGTGGCCGGCCAGCTTCGATGACTACAGGATAGCGAACCGCCGAGCAGCAAACCGAATCAATGGACGGTAATCGGCGCAAGCTCGTCGATGACAGCATCTTCTTTGGCTTCTTGAAGGATCGGAGCGGTCGTGCGCAGTGGGATCTCCTTGAGAAAGAGCACCACGATCAACGCAACCACGATGATCGGAATGGCATAGAGGAAGACGTCGGTCACTGCGCTCGTAAAGGCGGTGAGCACCTCGGTCTTGAGCGGCTCCTGCAAGGCATGAATAGCCGAGATGTCGCTGGTATTGACCTCGCCCACCGGCAACGATCCTGACACGACGTCCGGCATCTCGGAGAGATAGTGCGTCAGGCGAATACCCATGATCGCACCGAAGAGCGCCGCGCCGATCGCGCCCCCAAGCGAACGGCTAAAGGTTGTGGCGCTGGTCGCCACCCCCATGTCCCGCGGATCGACCGAGTTCTGCACGGGCGTCACGATGGTCATCATCGCCAGGCCGAGCCCGATCCCGAACATGAACGCATAGATGGCCGTGTGCCAATACGGAGTGTCGATCTGGAGCGTGCTCAGGAGGAAAAGGGCCGCGATGAGGATGATCGAGCCAATGATCGGATAGATCTTGTATTTCCCGGTTCGTGTGATCAGTTGCCCAGAGATGATCGACATGCTGAACATTCCCGCAACCATCGGCAACATGGCAAGTCCAGATTCGGTCGGCGACATTCCTTTGACCGTCTGCAGATAAAGCGGCAGATAGATCGCGCCACCGAAGATGGCGAATCCGATCAGGAAGCCAAACGCGTTGCCCACTGAGAAGATCGGGTTGCGGAAGAGCCGCAACGGAATGATCGGCTCGACGGCCCGCTGTTCCGCGAAGAGGAAGGCCACCGTCAACGCAATCGCCACCACCACGAACGCAAGCGCGGACGGATCCCGCCATCCGAAGTGCTCACCGGCCCAATTCAGATAGAGCAGTAGCGACGTCACCGCGCCAACGATGGTGGCCGCGCCCAGATAGTCGATCTTGGCGTCGCGCTTGACAACTGGCATTTTGAGCACCATCGACGTGATCACCAGTGCGAGCACGCCAATCGGCAGATTGATGTAGAAGATCCAGCGCCAGCTGAGATGATCGGTGATCCACCCGCCAAGCAGCGGACCTGCCAAACTCGAGAATCCCCAAACCGCGCCGAAATACCCGGTGTAGCGTCCCCGCTCGCGGGCGGGAATCACGTCTCCAATGATGGCGAAGGCGATCGCCATCAATCCGCCACCGCCGATTCCCTGAATGGCGCGAAAGATGATGAGTTGCGGCATCGAAGTCGCCAGACCGCAAAGCGCCGATCCGATCAGAAAAATGACGATCGTGACCTGGAAGATCAGACGACGTCCGTAAAGGTCGGAGATCTTTCCCCACAGGGGTGTGCTGGCAGTCGAGGTGAGTAGATACGCTGTCACCACCCAGGCGAGTTGGTTGAGTCCGCCCAAATCCGACACGATGCGAGGCAGTGCCGTGCCGACAATGCTTTGATCGAGCGCGGCCAACAGCATTCCTGACATCAGACCAATGAGAATCACCTGGATCTGCCGGTGCGTGAACTGTTGTGGTGGCGGGGCAATCGCCGACGCGCTCGAGGCGGACCCTCCGGGAGTTGAAGACGACATCGAGAACTCCTCGTGAATGAGCAGCGACAAGACCTGGGCTGACGACAGCAGGGAAATCGGCACCAACCAACCGGTTGGTTGGTCAAGCGGTTGCGCACTATACTCCCTGCGAACAGGGGTGTCAACTGCAATCCGCGTCGCTCAGAAGTCGAGCCAGGAGAACACGAAATCGAGATGGACGAAGGGTCCGACAGCCGCCAACGCATCGTGCTTGCTGCCTATCCGCTCTTCGTCGATCAGGGCTATGTCTCCGTCTCGATGCAGGAGATCGCCGACTCGATTCCCTTGAACAAGGCGACGCTCTATCACCACTTCCAAAGTAAGGACGACCTCTTTCTGGCTGTTGTGCGCATGGCCATGAGCCGCCTCTCTGGGCAAATCCGAGGCTACATCGACGAAGGAGGCTCCGCTGCCGACCAACTCACGCGAGTGGCAGTGCAGGTGTTCGACGATAGCCAGTCTGAGCTCGGGCGTCTCTTGACCGACTCGCGCATGCATCTTTCCCAACAGCAGCAACAGATGCTCTTCGAGCGATGCTCCGATCCCTGGCAGCTCTATGAGGAGATCTTTCGCTCGGCTTCAGCGTCGGGCGAGTTGCCGGCGATCGATCCGACCCTGGCAGCCTCGATGTTCGCCGGGTTGCTGCAAGGGCAGACCTGGGCATTGAAAATGGGGCGCATCCAACCACCGTTGGATGAGGCGCGCGCGCGATTGCTCGTGGATACGCTGTTTGGTGGACTTCGCGCAGTCTACGCCGCTGGCAATGTGGATTCGCTTCCAGCGCGGGATTGAGTGTTTCCCGCAACGGCCGATCCCGCCAAAATCCACAGTGAATTTTCCTTGACACTGAGGGCATCGCTCCCTATCATGACGAGTGGTATCCGCGCCATGTCGGCGCATGGAGCTATTTCTGCTGTGACTGGCCGAAACCTGATTACCAGCCTCGTACTTATTTCGCTCCCGATTATTGGGAGCGCGTCTTGTGCTGGGGGCCAGAACCGCTGAACGGCGGCAGCAAACGAGAGAAGTAAATATCGAGAGAACGGCCTCCCAGCAAACTGGGGGGCCGTTTTCACGTCGCGGACACATCGGGAATCGTTCGGAAAAGGAGCAGCGCAATGGCAACGATCGAAGCAACACTGCCAACTCTCGCCACTGGCCACGCAAACGGCCATGTCGAGGAAATCGAGGCCGTAGAGCTCACCGGCGCGCAGATCGTTTGCAAGGCGTTGGAAGAAGAAGGCGTCGAAATCGTCTTCGGATATCCCGGCGGTGCGGTCATACCGTTGTATGACGCGTTGCCCAAAGCGGGTTTTCATCATGTGCTGACCCGCTTCGAGCAGTGGGCTGCGCTTGCGGCTGACGGGTACGCGCGCACGACCGGGAAAGTTGGCGTTTGCATGGCCACGTCCGGTCCGGGCGCGACCAACCTGGTCACCGGTCTTGCGAACGCGCAGCTCGATTCGGTTCCAGTTGTGGCGATCACCGGCCAGGTGGTGCAACCGCTGATCGGCAAGGACGCTTTCCAGGAATGTGACATCACCGGCATCACCCTGCCAGTCACCAAACACAACTATCTGGTCACGCGAATCCAGGACATTGCTCCTACGATCAAGGAAGCCTTCTACCTGGCCAAGACGGGACGCCCGGGACCGGTGCTCGTCGATATTCCAAAGAGCCTGTTCGTTTCGAAGGCAATCTACAAGCCCGCCAAGTTGAAGGATCGCCGCGGCTATCAGCCGACCACATCGCCGAACATGCGTCAGGTCAAGCTGGCCGCCGATGCCATCAACCGGGCGAAAAAACCCCTCTTCATGGCCGGCCACGGCATTCTGCTGTCGGGCGCGCAGGACGGCTTCGCCAAGCTGGTGGAGAAGACGGGTATTCCGGTTGCGTTCACGCTGTTGGGACAGGGATCGTATCCCGAGTCCAAACCGCTGGCGCTCGGTCTGATGGGGATGCACGGACATCGGGAAGTCAATAAAGCGCTGGAAGAAGCCGATCTGTTGGTGAACATCGGCGCGCGCTTCGATGACCGCGCGACCGGCAAGGTCTCCGGATTCGCTCCCAAGGCCGAGGTCGTGCATGTCGATATCGATCCGGCTGAGATCGGCAAGAACGTCGCAACCAAGGTGCCGGTTGTGGGCGATGCCCGCGAGGTCATCGATCTGCTGATCGACCTGGTCGACGAGCGAACCCACGACGAGTGGACGGCATGGATCGAGTCGCAGAAGAACTTCGTGCTGGAGGCCGCGCTGGAGGATCGCCCACCGACCCCCGAGCCGTACACCATCATCAAGGCAATCGCTGAGGCGACCAAGGGAGAAGCGATCTACTCCACCGACGTCGGTCAACATCAAATGTGGGCCGCGCAGCATCTCGGTCTGGACTACCCGAACCGCTGGCTCAGCTCGGGCGGCCTGGGCACCATGGGCTATGGCCTGCCAGCTGCCATTGGCGCCAAGCTCGGTTGTCCGGATCAGGAAGTCTGGGTGATCTGCGGAGACGGCGGTTTCCAAATGTCTCTGAACGAGCTGGCAACCTGCGTGCAGGAAGGTATCGACGTCAAGATCGCCGTGTTGAACAACGGCTATCTGGGGATGGTCCGCCAATGGCAGGATCTCTTCCACGGCAAGAACTACTCCGAAGTCAAGATCAACGGACCGGATTTCGTGAAGCTGGCAGAGGCCTATGGAGTGACCGGCATCCGGGTCGAAACCGACGCTGAATTGATGCCGGCGATCCAGAAGGCGCGCGAAACTCCGGGAACTGTGGTGGTCGAATTCGTCATCGAACCAGAGGCGAACGTCTGGCCGATCGTTCCGCAAGGCGCCAGCAATTCGGAGATGTTGCACAAATACGAGGACCGCTAGGTCAACTCCCATCGGGGCCAGGAGCAAAGCATGAAACGGCAACACACCCTGATCGTGATGGTGGAAGACCATCCCGGCGTGCTCAATCGAGTCGTCTCGCTGCTGCGGCGACGGTCGTTCAATATCGACTCCATCACCGTCGGACACTCGGAGCAACCCGGCGTCTCGCGCATGACCATCGTCCTGCGCGGCACTGACGCGGATATCGAGCAGGCCGGCAAGCAACTCTACAAGTTGATGGAAGTGCTCAAGGTCATCGACCTGACCGATCAACCGGTTGTGGCGCATGAGATGGCGATCGTGAAAGTCGCCGCCAAGGCGCAACAACGGCAGGAGGTCTTGCTGGTCGCCCAGATGTTCAATGCGCGTGTGCTGGACGCCAGTCCCAACACCATCATGATCGAGGCAACCGGCACGGTGGAGCAGATCGAATCGCTCCTGACGATGTTGCGTTCCTTCGGTATTCGTGAGCTGGCGCGCACCGGCGCTATCGCGATGAGCAAGGGCAGTGGCAACATCACCAGCAAGGGATTCGCGGGCGCCGATCAATATGCTGGGTCAGCGGTCGCCGACTAGAGAGAAAACCGTCGATAATTGGGCGCCCTTGCGCGTGCTCGGGCGCGACACGATCTGACACAAGAAGGAAGGAACCGGAGTGCCGGCAACGATCTACTACGACCAGGACGCGAGTCTCGATGCGCTTGCGGGCAAGACGATCGCCGTGATCGGCTACGGCAGCCAGGGTCATGCCCATGCGCAAAACCTGCGCGATTCGGGCCTGAATGTCATCGTCGGCCTGCACGAGGGCAGCAAGAGCCGCGCCAAAGCGGAATCCGATGGATTGCAGGTCATGTCGGTCGCAGATGCAGCCAAGGCTGCTGACGTCATCATGATCGTCATCCCCGACCAAACCCAGGCGAAGGTCTACCGTGAAGAGATCGAGCCGAATCTTGACTCGAGCAAGACCCTCATGTTCGCGCATGGCTTCAACATCAATTTCGGCGCCATCAAGCCGCCGGCGGATGTCGATGTTGCCATGATCGCGCCCAAGAGCCCTGGACACCGTGTCCGCGAGCTCTACCAGGAAGGTATCGGCGTTCCCGCGCTGATCGCTGTCGAACAGAACCCATCAGGACATGCAAAGGAGACTGCGCTGGCGTATGCGAAGGGCCTCGGCTCGACGCGCGCCGGCGTTCTCGAGACGACATTCCAGGAAGAGACCGAGACCGATCTCTTCGGCGAGCAGGCGGTGCTTTGCGGCGGTGTCGCGGCGCTGGTGGAGGCCGGGTTCGATACCCTGGTCGAGGCCGGGTATCAGCCGGAGATTGCCTACTTCGAGGTGCTGCACGAGCTGAAGCTGATCGTCGATCTCTTCTACACCGGCGGTCTTTCCTACATGCGCTATTCCGTCAGTGACACGGCCGAATATGGCGACTACACCGCCGGGCCGAAGATCATCGACGCAGGCACGCGTGAAGCGATGAGGGGTCTCTTGACCGAGATCCAGAACGGGAACTGGGCGGCAGCCTGGATCGCGGAAAACGAATCTGGTCGCGACAACTTCCTGCGGCTGCGTGAAGAGCACGCCAATTCGCAGATCGAAGAAGTCGGCAAGGGTCTGCGCGCGATGATGCCCTTCCTCAAGCAGGGGAATCGTCCGGTCTCGTAGACCGAAACGGAGTATCTGCACATGCCATCAGCGGAGCCTGATGTACGGAAACGAATCTGGATCTTCGACACCACTTTGCGCGACGGCGAGCAATCTCCCGGCGCGACGATGACGGTCGAGGAGAAGCTCGAGATGTCCGACGCCCTGGTCGAGTTGGGCGTCGACATCATCGAAGCCGGCTTTCCGGCGGCCTCGCCCGGTGACTTCGAAGCGGTCAAGCTGATCGCCGAGCGCGTCAAGGGCGCCACCGTAGCCGGTCTCGCCCGCGCCAACCGAAACGACATCGAGCGGGCCGCCAAGGCGATCCAGGGAGCCGAATCCGCCCGTATTCATACCTTCATCGCCTCGTCCGACATTCATCTCGAGCACAAGCTCAAGATGACGCGCGAGGAGCTGATCGAGCGCATCGCCGAGATGGTCGCCTTCGCCAAGTCATTCACCAGCGATGTCGAGTTTTCCGCCGAGGATGCGACCCGCTCCGATTGGGACTTCCTGGTGCAGGTGTTCGATACCGCTATCAAGGCGGGAGCGACGACGCTGAACGTGCCCGATACGGTCGGCTACACCACGCCGGCCGAATACGCCAATCTGATGGCCTACCTGCAGGAGCGCGTGCCGGGAATCGACGATGTGATCATCTCGGTCCATTGTCACAACGATCTGGGCATGGGCACCGCCAACACATTGGCAGCGATTGCGGCTGGCGCCCGTCAGGCAGAGGTAACCGTCAACGGCATTGGCGAACGCGCTGGCAACACCGCGCTGGAAGAAGTCGTCATGGCGCTGGCGACCCGAGGCGAGCAGTTTGGCGGCGCGTACACGAACATCCGCACCGACCGCATCGTCCCCATTAGCCGCCGCCTCTCCGGCATAACCGGCCTGGAGGTGCAGGTCAACAAGGCGATCGTGGGCGACAACGCCTTTGCGCACGAAGCCGGCATCCATCAGGACGGCATGCTGAAGCACCGCACTACCTACGAGATCATGAATCCCGAAGACGTAGGCTGGGAAGGCACTCGGTTGGTGCTGGGCAAGCACTCTGGCCGAGCCGGGTTCCGCAACGGGCTCAACGATCTCGGTATCAAGCTGTCCGAGGAAGAAATGCAGGCGGCCTACGAGAAGTTTCTCGAATTGGCCGACAAGAAGAAGCGTGTCACCGCGGCGGACCTCGTCGCGCTGGTCCGCAATCAGCAAGAGACCAAGGACGACGTCTACACCCTCCGCCAATGGAAGGTCGACATCGCCAGCGGCGAACCCACGACCGTTTCCATCGTGCTCGGGCACAATGACGAAACGCTGGTCGGCAACGCCGAGGGAAACGGCCCGGTCGACGCGCTCTTCATGGCGATCGGCGCTGCTGCAGGATTCGAGCCGTCGCTCGAGTACTACCACGTCGAGGCCGTTACGCCTGGCTACGATGCGCAAGGTCAGGTTCACGTTCGCATCAAATGGCAAGACGCCATCTACACCGGACATGGACTGGCGACCGACATTGTCGAAGCCAGCGCGCGCGCGTATATCGACGCCATGAGCAAGATCGAAATCGGCGAATCGACCACGGTGCTTGCCGGGACGACAAGCGTTTCACGCTGGAGTTAGCTCGACTGAATGAGTGCAGAAAGCGATATTCCAACGCAGCCGTCCGGCAGGACGCTGAGCGACAAGCTGTGGGATGCCCACGTTGTTCGCACCGAGGCCGGCGGCCCCGATCTCCTCTACATCGATTTGCACCTGGTGCATGAAGTGACATCTCCGCAGGCCTTCGAGGGCCTGCGGATGCACGGCCGCGATGTGCGGCGCACCGACTTGACCGTCGCGACGGCCGATCACAATGTGCCGACGATCGATATCCACCTTCCCATCAAGGACCCCATTTCCGCGAAACAGGTCGAAACGCTCACCGAGAACACGCGGGCGTCAGGCATCCTGCTGCACCCGATGGGGTCGCCGGGCCAGGGCATAGTCCATGTCATCGGCCCCGAGCAAGGGTTGACGCTTCCAGGCATGACGATTGTCTGTGGCGACAGCCATACGTCTACCCACGGTGCATTTGGCGCGCTCGCGTTCGGGATCGGCACGAGCGAGGTGGAACATGTGCTGGCGACGCAGACGCTGCCGCAGATGCGCCCCAAGACCATGTCGATCAATGTCGACGGCGAGCTGCCGGAAGGATCCACCGCCAAAGACATCATTCTGGCAATCATTGGCCAGATCACCACCGGCGGCGGCATCGGTCATATGGTCGAGTACCGCGGTTCGGCGATCCGCAACCTCTCAATGGAGGGGCGGATGACGATCTGCAATATGTCGATCGAGGCTGGCGCCAAAGCTGGCATGATCGCGCCGGATGACACCACCTTCAGCTACATCGAAGGCCGGAAATACGCGCCCAAAGGCAAGCTCTGGGAGCAAGCCCTGGACTACTGGCAGTCGCTTCCAACCGATGACAATGCCGTATTCGACACCTATGTCGAGCTCGACGCCGCCAGGATTGCCCCCTACGTTTCGTGGGGCACCAACCCAGGCCAGGTCGTTCCTATCGACGCAGCGGTGCCCGATCCGTCGCGCATTGCCGATCCGGGACAACGCAGCGCCGCAGAGCGCGCACTGGCCTACATGGACCTGACGCCCGGCACACCGATGCGGGATGTTCCGGTGGATGTGGTGTTTCTTGGCTCATGCACGAACAGCCGCATCGAGGACCTCCGCCTGGCGGCATCGGTCATCGACGGGCGGCAGGTTGCCACCGGCGTGCAGGCCTACGTTGTTCCTGGCTCGATGCGCGTCAAGGAACAGGCAGAAAAGGAAGGGCTCGATCGCATCTTCCGCGCTGCCGGGTTCGAATGGCGGTCGGCCGGGTGCTCGATGTGCCTGGGGATGAATCCAGACCAACTCGCGCCGGGTCAACGCTGCGCCTCCACCAGCAACCGCAACTTCGAAGGCCGACAGGGCAAGGGCGGCCGCACGCATCTGGTTTCGCCGGCAGTCGCCGCAGCAACAGCGGTGGTCGGTTCGTTCGCCACGCCGGCTGACTTGAGGTAACCGCCATGCAGAAGATTCAGAAGATCGAAGGCAAGGCGATTCCGCTCGACCGTGCCAATGTCGATACCGACCAGATCATCCCGGCCGTCTGGCTACGCCGTGTGGAGCGAACTGGCTTCGCCGAAGGGCTGTTCTCCTCCTGGAAGCAGGATCCGGACTTCGTCATGAACAAGCCCGAGTATCAGGGCGGTTCCATCCTGATTGCGGGCCCGAACTTCGGGATCGGCAGCTCTCGCGAACATGCTGTGTGGGCGTTGATGGAAAACGGCATTCAGGCCGTGATCTGCCCCAAGTTTGGCGACATCTTCCGCAATAACGCGACCAAGACCGGTTTGGTGCCGGTGGTCGTACCGGAGGATGTCAACGACCTGCTGATGCGAGCGGCTACTGATGAACCGGGACTGGAGATGTCGATCGACATCGAAAATCGAACCCTCTCCGTCCCTGAGATCGGCGTAGAGATCGAGTTTCCGATGGACGATTTCACGCAGTACCGGCTCCTCGAAGGGCTCGACGACATCGGCATTACCATGCGGCATGCGGAAGACATCACCGCCTACGAGGCGACCCGCCCGGCCTGGATGCCAAGCATTCACATCCCGTAACGCCAGGGAATCAGCGATGGGCGCTCGACGAAGCGCCCATCATCATGTCCAAACGGAGGAAATCAAGCGAGTGGCAACCAAAGCGAACATCGTTCTCATGCCGGGCGACGGAGTCGGTCCCGAAATCGTGTCGCAGGCCGTCAAGGCGATGGAAGCCGTCGCGACCAAGTACGACGTGCTCTTCGAGACCACGAACGTCGAGATCGGCGGTGCGGCGATCGACGCGTATGGCGTGCCGTTGCGAACCGAAGATCTTGCCATCTGCAAGAAAGCCGATGCCGTGCTGCTCGGCGCGGTGGGCGGTCCGGCCTGGGACAACATCGAGGTCTCGCGGCGCCCTGAGCGAGGTCTCCTTGCGCTGCGCAAGGGAATGGGCCTCTTTGCCAACCTCCGCCCAGTGGCGGTCAACTCGGCGCTGGCGCATACATCGCCAGTCAAGACCGAGATCGTCTCTGGCACCGACCTGGTGGTCGTCCGCGAGCTCACCGGCGGGATCTACTTCGGCAAGCCGTCTGGTCAACGCACCACCAGCAAGGGACGTTCCGCGGTCGACACCATGCGCTATAGCGAAGCCGAAATCGCGCGTGTCGTCCGTCTTGCATTCGAGCTGGCGCGCACCCGGCGCAAGCAACTCGCCAGCGTCGACAAGATGAATGTGCTCGCGACCTCGCGCCTGTGGCGGCAGATCGTGGAAGAGACCGCGCCCGACTATCCAGATGTCACTGTCGAGCATGTGCTCGTCGACGCGATGTCGATGCGGCTCGTGCGGCAGCCGTCACGCTTCGATGTGGTCGTCATGGAGAACATGTTCGGAGACATCCTGACCGATGAGGCCTCCGTGCTCGCCGGGTCGATCGGTCTCCTGCCGTCAGCGAGCATCGGGGCGCAGCGCGGCGCGGATGATAGCCGTCGCAGAGGCGTCTATGAGCCGATCCATGGCTCGGCTCCGAGCATGGCAGGCCAGGGTCGTGCGAACCCTGTTGGCACGATTCTGTCGTTCGCGATGCTATTGCGCACCTCGCTTGGACTCGAGGCGGCCGCCGCCGATGTGGAACGCGCCGTCAACGAAACGATCGAGGCTGGAATTCGCACCTACGACATTGCTGGCGATCTGCCAGCTGCGTCCACCGATGCGTTTGGTGACGAGGTGGCCCGGAGAATCGCCTGATCAGCAGGTGTTCCGACCGCAACGGAAAGTACGACTCGTTCGAGCGGTGGGATCGCGGGAACGACCTCACCGCTCGTTCATTCTCCGACAACGATCGTTCCGCCGGGTTCGATCGAGACCAGGACTCCACGAACGATCGACGCTCGTTCTTCAGCGGTAACCAGGACAACCGGAACGGTGATGCCCAACAATTCCTCACCCAGAATCGCTCCCAGCCCGATGATGGGATCGATTTCGGAGATGACGATGCCCACCGGCGCCGCGCCATTGGCGATCGACTCGAGCAGCACACCGCTGGCGAGCAAGATCCTCCCAGCGGGAAGAGCCAGCACACGGCCGGTCATCGTCCCCGCCAACGGATGGCGCCGGTCGATGACTTCTCCGGTTCGTGGGTCCACTACCCAGAAGCTGAGTGGGGTATCGGTCACGAGGGCAGTTCCGGTCGCGGCCCCGTCGACCAGCGGCTCGCGCAGATGCGCTAGTGCCATACCGAATCGTCCACCGCTGCCTTGCCGCTGACTGCCGCCTCGATGCATTCCCGTGTCGAACCATAGATCGAATCGACACCGATGATCCCTGGCCCGTAATGCGCGTATTTCCCCGAGTTGGTCATCAATACCTTCGCGCCTGGTTTCACCAATGGCGCGACCGCAATGCAGGTATCCACTACCACACTTGTTCCAAAGGCCTCGATCTCGTGCAACGCGCCGGTGCGCTCCAGAATCTCCTTGATGGCTCGGCTTGTGGTCAGATAGACCTGCAGGCCGGGCTTCGCATGTCGTCCGCGCATCAGTTAAGCCAGCTCGACACACTCCCGTAGGCTGGCATGGGGACTCCCAAACGCCACCACATCGACGTCGGCCGACGTTGCTGTCGTGAGTGTGTTCCGCACCGCTCGCAGCTGCTCTGGCGTGACGAGAACCGACTGCGACGGCCGTTCGCCGAAACGCCTGCTGCAAATCGGGAGCCTCAGGGGTCACGCCGACGATATGGAACAACGCGATTGCGCCGGATGAAGCCGCTGCTGCCGCCAGCGCCTTCAGTTGATCGCTGGTCGGATCGACGTCGAGCCCGTCGATCACGGGCACGCCGCTGGAAACTGATTGCCCAAGCAGATAGCCAAGCACCGGATAGAAATCGTCGCGCTCCTGCAACGCGCGTGATATGCCAGCGAGGCGGAAGTGATGCGTTCCTTTCCGATGCTCGGTCAAGTGCAGACCCGACGCCGGAACCCGCCCGGTGAGGGCGCAGGAAATGTCGAGATAGTCTCCGTATCGGTTGGTGCGGGCGCCGATGACCGAATTTGCATAGGCGACGGCATTCGATTCGGACCACGCGATTTGCTCTCCGAAGACCGGAGTCGCCTCGGTGTGATAAGGAGCGCAGGTGAAACCCGGCACTGCGCCCATGCGCACATAGGCCATGCCGAGCCGGCGAGCATTGTCGGCAAACTGCGGATCCTGGCCAAGCGCTCGCCAATTGGTGCGATCCATCGACATGACATTGAGCGAGGTTGGCACCCGTACCCGTCCCCCCAGGTCGGCCAACCTTTCCGCAAACGCGAGGCCTGCATTTCCCTCGTAGACAATGCCGTCGATGTGCGCTTTCGTGACTTCGATGAAGCGGTCGGCTCCGTAGAGCGGAGCAACCCGGGTGAGGATGCGCATGGCAAGCGCCGCCGCCGGGCCATCGTCACCCGCCAGCATGCCGCGCTCGGTTTCGGTCAGATGGAGCGAATGCGCGCCGCTCATGGTCTGTCGACTTTCTGCAGGTAGCTCTCGACGATGATCGCCCCCGTCTCAAGAAGCCGTTTGCCCTCCTCGGCAGACGCACTAGCGGGATTCCCAAAGTAGGCCAATGACCCGCCGGCTTCGTCGAACGTGCTCGCACCCGACCTCAGCGCCGCGGGAAGATCGATCGACACCGGCTCGAGATCGGCAAGCAAATCGGTTCGCACCGAGTCGACTCGCCGCAAGCACGATAGACGTCTCATAGCTCCCGGCGTGCCGGCTTCCGCCGGAAAACTCGGCGCCCAACCGCTCAGCCCAGCCCCGTTGCCGGTAGTCGACGGCATGGATCACCCGGCCAACATCTGCCGAGACGGTTGCGCACGCATCGAGAATCGCATCGAAATGCGCTGGTTCCAGGTGGGCATTGACAACCACCACATCAGACGGTCCCATCGCGCTCAACCCGCGCAACACCCACTCGAGATACAAGCGGAACGGCTCGGGAGCCACGGGCGTTGTACCTGGAAAGGAAGCGCCGACGAACGAGACGCCGTACCAAATCGGCGGCGCAATCCATGCCTGGCGGCCTATCGCCTGGAATCGATGAGCCGCGCTCCCAGCGGCGGCTTGCGCAATAATGACGTCCGTGTCGAGTCCCAGGTGGGGACCATGCGCCTCGACGGCGCCTATCGGCAGAAGAACGATCGAGCGCGAATCAAGCGATTCGCTGATCTCGGTCCATGCGAGTGACGCAAGCAAGCGTCCTGACGTTTTCGGATCGGAACCCACGTGCACGCCCTCAGCGACGAACTTTTCACAGCAACGCACCAGACGACCAGACGGAAGGTGACCGGCAAGTGAAACTCATCGTAGCGATTGTGCAAGCGTACGACACGGATCCCCTGCTTCGAAATGTCACAAGCGCTGGATTCCGCGTCACGCGCATTCAGAGCACCGGGGGATTCCTGCGGGCGGGCAATTCCACCGTCCTCATGGGCGTCGAGGACGAACGCGTCTCCGAGTGCCTGGAGCTCATTCGGGCCAGTTCACGCTCGCGGGTGGAGGTGGTGCCCGATGAGCTCGATGCCGAACTCTATGAGCTCACCGGGGCCGACGTGCACACCGTGTCGGTAGGAGGCGCGGTGGTGTTCGTCCTCCGCGTTGCCCAGTTCGAGCGAATTTGCGCCGAGGCTCAAGCCGGTTGCAGCTCGGTCGCGTAGCGCGCGTCGTTCGACAGCATAGGTGCGAGGATGAGCTGCATTGCCATGATGTGGCTGCATGTACCTACGGCATGAGACTCGAATGTATGACAGTTGCACGTCCAATGTTCGCCATCGAACGCGACTTCGTAGCTGTCATGACCACCCTGAAACGTCGCCTTAAACTCCTGAAACTGTATGCGCTCTGGTTCCTGCGCGTATCGGTGCGCCTTCTCGATCTTCCCAATCATGGCTGAGTTCATGTGACCCCTCCGGTAACCGCGAACCGTCGCTGACGGACAATTACGACCAAAACAAAAAAGCACCATGCAGTGACTGCATTGGTGCTCGTTGCGGGTTGCTGCGGATTGCCACTGACTGTGGCGGTGACTGCCTCGTCACTGCCAAATCCTTTCACGCCGAACCTGGATCGGTTGCGTTGGCCAGTATTCTAGCAAGAATTCGGGCCAGCGTTAAGGAATGATGAACCACCCTACTCGACCCGTCCTCAAGAGTAATGACGCTCGAGCTCCAGAGCTTGCCGTTGCCGTGCTGGCAGGAGGCGCTTCTTCGCGCTTTGGGGAGGACAAGGCGCTGGTGCGGCTTTGCCGCGAGGGCCCGACCTTGCTCGAACGCACGGTTTCGATCGGGCTCAGGATTTCCCCTGACACGGTCGTGATCGGTCACGAACGGTACGAGGAGCTCGAGCTCGGAGTGCCCGTGGTGCCAGACCGCTTTCCTGGGGCAGGACCACTTGCGGGAGTACACACCGCGTTGTCGGCTACGTCGGCCAATCGGTTGATGGTGTTGGCATGCGATGCGCCATGCCTATCATTCGAACTGCTGCAAGCAATGGCCTCGTGGCAAACGGATGCTTCCCTCCTCCTGCCTCGGACCGCGGACGGCCGATGGCACCCGATGCCTGGCGTCTATCACCGTGGGCTCCGGGCGGACATCGAGGCGGTGTTGGCAGAAGGAGAGCGTGCAATCGTCTCCCTCATCGGACGAGTGACGGTCGACGCGTTTCCCGAAGCCGAGCTTCGTCGCCTCGATCCAATGATGGATTCGCTCTTCAGCCTGAACAGCCCTGAACAGATCGAGCGGGCCAGGCGATGCGTGACATGCAACTAACTTGACACACATCGACGCAAGGATGCGAAAAATCGGGTAAACTCTTGGGCGAATCTGGTGCAGCGGCGCATTCGGTCGCCACCGATTCGACAAGAATTGGCAAAGGAGCTGATCGCCAAATGAAGTCTCGCACGACCCGATTGAAGAGCATGACCGCGCTGTGGCCGCTCATGCGCGACCCGAAGATTCCCTTCTGGGCCAAAGCTGCAATCCCGGCAGTCGCGGCCGCGTACGTGATCTCGCCGATCGATCTCGTTCCCGATTTCCTGTTGGGAGTCGGGCAAGTCGACGACATCGGGGTTATCCTTCTCGCGGCCTCTGCATCCGTGGCGCTCTTGCAGAAGTTCTTTGCGAATCAGGAGGCCGCCCCGGAACCTGCTCGTGCAAGCAGCACTGAGTCAGCGAACGGCACGACTGTCTACGAAGCGACCTACCGGGTGAAATAGGCCCGAGATTGAGGACATCGCCAACGTGAGCGACCGATCGAAGAGCAAGCGAACCAACCGCCAGCCGAACCGGGCGCAACGCAAGGCGCAGCAGGTGCGGCTCGCCGAAACCAATGCTCCGGCGCCGATCGACATGTCGGTAGCGTTGGATCAGGAAAACCTGGTCGAGGCGCCTGCGACTGCACCCGCGCAGGCGAGCCGTCGCGTCAATCGCCGGCAGAGCGCGCAATCGGCCAGCTACGTGCTCCCGCGCGAGGTTGAGTACGCCTACATTCGGTCGGATCTGCGACGTCTGATTATCACCGCCGGAGCCCTGCTCGTGGTGATGTTCGTGCTTCTCTTCATCCTCGACTAGAACCGCTCAGGCAAACTGGCAAGCCAAACGGCGCGAGGCATTCCGCTCGCGCCGTTTTCGTTTGAGTGCGCTGGATTCGAACCGCCGACTACAGCGCGTTCGGATCGTCCTCGCCGGGGTCGACATCGCCAAGCGTGTCGAGATTCTCGCTCTCCAGCGCGTCATCTTCAGAGTCCACGCCGGCGCCGACCAGATCGTCTTCCTCGATTTCATCCTCATCGAGATAGAAGTCCGCTTCATCACGGCGGCGAAGGTCGTCGCGCTCCCGGAGATACTTGCGGGTCGCCGCAATCTGCCGAGGGAACGAGATCTGGCCAGCCAATGCCGGATCGCGATGCACTTCGCGCAGGATCACGCGGATCGAGGCAGCGGATGGCCCCAACGCATAGACTTCGTAGACATTCCCGGCGGCCATCAACTGCATGACACGCTCGGCTGTCTTGGCCTCGATTTCGCCAATGCGCCGGCCGCTGGAATCGTGCACCGCCAGTCGGCTGCCTTCCGGCACAAGCTCCAGTTTCTGGCCTGCGTAGATTTCCGCCAGCTCGGTCATTGGCGCCGGATTGACAAGCTCGTCCACCCAGGTCTTGCCGACCTCTTCGATGAAGACAAGCGTGCGCGGGAACTCGGTGGCCGGAGCCTCGCGCCCAGTATCCTTTGCCGCGCGAAGATATTCGAGCCGCTGCAGATTGCGGCGCGAGATCAGATTGGCCGGGTCGCTCTTGAGCGCATCCGAATACGCCTCATATGCCGTGGCGTAGTCGCGGCGCTCGAGATATGCGCGCCCTAGCCGGTTGTACGCGGCACTGTCCTTGGGATCGCGTGCAATCAGCTCCTTGTTGATTTCGATCGCGGCGTCCCAATCACCTTGCAGCGCTGCCTGGCGTGCCTCTTCGATGACCTGACGACGAATCTTCTGTTTCGCTTCTGGCATGTACGCCATCACCTTCCTTGAAAAAACGAGCTATCGGGGTGAGCCGACGACTTCTCCGATGAGATACCAGGGACTCGATTCAGTAATGCGCACATCGACGATCGACCCAAGCAAGTTACGCTCGTCAGCGACGTGGACCAGGGTGTTCCCCCGGCTGCGGCCACCCCAGCGTCCCTTGTTCTTCGAGTCGATCAGGACCTCCAGCTGTTGGCCGACCCGACCTGCGTTCCGCGCAGTGCAGAGCCGTTCTTGCAGTGCCTCGACAGCGCTGTGGCGGGCATGTTTGACATCGGGCGGAACATCGTCCTCCCACCGGGCAGAAAGCGTTCCCGGCCGCGGCGAATACATCGCCACATGGACTTTGTCGCAATCGGCCGCTTCCAGAACATCGAGCGTGTGCTGGAACTGTTCGTCGGTCTCGCCCGGGAAACCCACGATGATGTCAGTGGCGACCGTAATGCCGGGCATCAACTCGCGCGCCTTGGCCAGGCGGTCGAGCCAGAGGTCGGCAGTGTATGTGCGTCGCATGCGGCGCAACACCTCGTTGTCGCCAGCTTGCACGGGCAGATTCAGATGCTCGCAAATGGCGGGCACGTCGGCCATCGCCTCGAGAATGCGGTCGGACATGTACTTGGGATGCGAGGTAAGGAACCGGAGCCGATCCAGCCCTTCGATCGCTCCTACCGCACGCAAGAGATCGGCAAGATCCGGCTTCTCTGGCAGATCGTGCCCGTATGCGTTCACTGTCTGTCCCAGGAGGGTGACGTCGCGCACCCCGCGCTCCACCAGCCCGCGCACCTCATCGACGATGTCGTCGAACGGCCGACTGGTTTCCTTTCCGCGGCGATACGGGACGATGCAGTACGAGCAGAGGAAATTGCAGCCGTAGATGATCGGCACAAAAGCGGAGACTGCCGCATCGGCGGCGTCTTCCAGGTAGTAGTGCGGAAGCTGCTGGAGATCGTCCTCCATTTCGGACAGCTCGGGCACAAAATGCTTGAGCGATTCGAAGTCGGATGGGTCGAAGAAGAGATCGACATGCGGGAAACGCGCCTTCAGCTTTTCCTGCTGGTTGGTCACCATGCAGCCGGTCAGCACGAGACTCATGTCTGGACGCGCGCGTTTCTCGCGAATCAACGAATTGAGCTTGCCGGATACCTTGTCCTCGGCTGCCTGACGCACCACGCACGAATTGAGCACGACGATGTCTGCCTCGGCCTCGTTCTCCGTGGCGCGATACCCGGCTTCATGCAACATCGCGGCGACGCGCGCGCTATCGGCTTCGTTCATCTGGCAACCAATTGTCCAAATGTGGAACAGCTTGCCATTCTCAGGAAGCGGCGACGGAGAGAGAACAGGGATCAGTTCGATCGTTGCGCCTTTTGGCACGATGAAATTGCCTCGAGTTGGATGGATGTTCGGCAGGGCCGTTGTGACGGGCACCAGAATCAACCGCTGAACGCGGCAGCGCATCAGTTTACATCATTTTGCGTTCCGTCGGCAGCGACCAATCGGAGCAAAGCCGTGCTTCTGTGTCACCGCGGAATCAAGCGGAATTCGCCGTTTCGTACATGTCCGTTCGCTCTGAACGTGCCACGTAGACAATGTCCGAACAGCTTGCTAGAATGACCCTGCAGTTGGCAGAGGGGTGCCTGCATTCCACCAGTTTCGCAATTGGAACCTCAGCGGGTAGCGCATGAGGCCATCTCCCCGTCTGCTTCTCACTCATATCTCCGCGAACGAAAGCGAGCTTCCCGGTGAAGAGGCGCATTTGCGAAAGCTGTCTCTATTTCGAATCCGCAGGATTCGCAAAGAACGGATGGTGCCACCATCCGTCACGGAGGCAGAACTCGGATGTGCGTCTGATGGTGCGTTCCAACGAGCTGGGCTGCCGCAATGGCTGGAACGCGGACTTGTGGGTATCGGCCAACACCGATGACGGTGAGCAACGTTCGCAGCCGCTGGCGGCCATCGGTGGGCGCGCGGCGGCCGAAGTTGGGCCGGCGGAGCAAAACGACCTCATCACTTCGATCGTCGCGGCCAAGACCGAAAACGCCCCAGTGTCCGAACCGCGGTCGCAACGACTGGCCGAACCGGCCAGAATCACGGTTGCGGAAGACATCATCGTCAATCAGGCCCCAGCACTCACCTGGGCGCCAGCGAGCAATGTCCCGGTCACTGCCCAGTCGGCCTCCGAGCTGGTGCAGGATCCGAAGGCGGCCATCCTTCGAGCACGCGATCAATTCCGCCAGCGGCGCCGATCGGAAGGGCGCCTTGCAGATCAGCATCTCGCCGATCCATCGTCGACTTACTTGGCCTCGTCACGCGAAGCTCAACTGATCCATGATCGTGACCTGGTACTGGAGGATCCTGACCCGGATTCCATCGACCCTCGATACGAGAACCGGGCGCTCCTGCGACCGACTCCGTCTCCGTCCATCGACAATGGTCGGCCGGTTGCCCCAGTGTCGTTGCGGGAGATCGAGCGGTCCTTTCCCACGATGACCGACTTTCCGGAAGATCGGGCAAGGTACGAGTCGGTTCCATCAGTCGAGTTCGAGTCGGCCGAGGACGAACTCGTCGATTTCGTCCAGGAAGACACCTGGATCGAGACTCGCCAGGTCGATGCCGTACTTCCGGAGCCGTATGTCGTTGATGACCTGTTCGAAGAAGAAGAGCTTACCGTCGAGGAGATGCTTGATTCGCATGAAGACGTAGAGCTCTCGGTGCATCATCGGGAGTCGATTCTCAACCGATTCCTGCGGACGCGACGCGAACGACGTCAGCACGAGCGGCAGATCGGCGATCAAATGGACCAGGAAAACGGCTTCGCAGAGTCGCCCCCGTCGCCGATTGCCGCATCTTCGGCGCCGCAGATCGAGGACGAGTGGGAGCTTCGGGATTCAGCACGCTGGACGGAACCGGTTGAAGACGGCGAGGCAGAATGGCTTCTTCCGGTGCAGGCCGATCCGGTACGTCATGTCAATGCAGCGCCTGCGGCTCAAGGCATCGAGCCACACACGCCTGCTGGCACGAGATCGCGTTACAGTCGCGAACCAGACCCATGGCAATACACGCGCGACAACAATGTGCGTCCGCAGCATGCACCGATCGATGTGGACGACGATTTTGTCATCCCGCCACCGCTCCCGGAGATCCGACCGGAACAGCTCCAGCCATCGCAAGCCCACGACTCCTGGCGACACACTCGGGCCGAAACGCGACACGCCGAACGCCAGCCCGTGCCTACGGTCCCGACCAAGCCCGTTGCCGATGAGTTTGGCGATCAACCGCTCTTCGCTGAACAGCCGTTCCCTGTCGGCGAGGATGTAGAGATTGGGTCGCAGTTCCCTCGACCTGAGCGACCCAGCTTCACTGCTCCGCGTGTCGAGCGCATCTGCCAGACATGCCGGGACTTCCGGCCGTCAGAGAATGGCGAGCGTGGCTGGTGCAATAACAAGTGGGCCTTCAATCACCGGCGCATGGTCGATGCGGACGATCTCGCATGCCGAAACTCGCTTGGCAGCTGGTGGACGCCCAAGGATGAAGCGTGGCGACGAGACGGAGACATCTCGCGTCATGCCCAGCAAACTCCCAGAGTCGATCAATGGCTGCTGGGAACTCGCGAAAACGACGCAGATCGACGCCGATCGGGTAGTTAGGCTCGGATCGGTTTGTTAGACTAATCGAGGCGCGGACACGCACCCGCAATTTGTGAACCGTCGCATCATAGGAACTCGGCCCGATCATGTCCGTCTTTGGCGATACCCTGCGTCAAGCTCGTGCTCAGAAGGGAATCACCCTTCGACAGGCTGAGCAGGAAATCCGGATCAACCGGTACTATCTGGCAGCGCTCGAAGACGAGACGTTCGATAACCTTCCTGCCCTTCCCTATCAGCGCGGCATCGTGCGCACCTACGCGGCCTATCTCGGGCTCGATCAGACCCGGCTCGTCGAGCTGTTCGACGAAGCGCGCGGCACCCGGCCCGACGACCCGCCTCCGATCCAGATGATCGAGCCGGTCGATATGCCCAGTCACTGGGCGCCGAACTTCGCCATCATCGCGTTCACCCTTATTGCCGGGGCAGTGCTGTTCGCCTGGATGTACAGCGCGTACTTCAAGTCACCCTCTGTCGATGATCAGACGATGATCGATTTGCAACCGACAGTGACGCGCGTCAGCGAGGATCAGATCTTCGTACCAAGTCCGACCCCTGATCTGCCAACTCCCACGGCAACATCGGCTCCAACAGAGACGCCGAGCGCGACGATGACTCCGCTTCCATCGCCGACTGAGGATGCCGCATCCGGCGCCATCCAGAGCTCGAACGGGCCTGGCGCGATTTCCGTGACGACCCCAACGGATTCCAGCAACGGCGAACCGGGCATTGCCCGCACCGTCGATGCCGAGTTGCCAAACGGCGCGGTGGCGATCAAGATCACCGCGCAAGCGGATATCTATGTGCAGATCACATCCGATGGTGTGCAGTACTTCCAGGGCAACCTGTCCATGGGCCAATCGACCGACTGGATCGTTGGGCATACCTTTACGGTCTACACAAGTTCGGGAACAAATACGCTCTTCACGAACAATCAGGGAACCCAGTTCTACATGGGAACCGAGACCGGCGAGGCCATCTACTACCTCTAGCGCCACCGGTTCTTGCGCCCAGGATGGGTTTCCCATTCACGTTGTCCGGTCGCCAGGACCAGATCCCGGGAAAGGCTGAGCTACTTCAGGTGGGCTGAACACGTCCCCGGACACAACACCGCTCGACTCCGTGGTCTTGCGGTTCCCATCCAGTTGAAGACGCGATCAGCCGCGGATCAGCTCGATAGCACCGGGCAGCACCTCGATTTCGAGCGGGGTAACTCCGACGACCTCGCCATCGAGCTCTGTCGGAGCAGGTGGTTCCGAATCGATACGAATATGGGAACCCCGTAGCCGAATGACCTGACCGAAGCTCTCCAGCTGCCCCGTGAGCGATGTCAGGCCTGCCGCAGCCAACGAAACCGGGTTCGAAGCTGTGTAGATGAGTACATCGAACTTCCCATCGGTACGGCTCACATCGTCGACAAGGTGAATCTTCGAATGAAGCAACTGGGCGGAATTTGCGACCAGAACAAGGGAGGAGCGCGCCTGCACTTCCTCTCCATCGACGGTGATGGTGTACATGGCCGGATGTTCCAGCGCGCTGGTGACAGCCGCAGGCACGTAGGCCCCCCAACGAAAGCGGCGCTTGAGCGTTGAGCTTGAGTTGATGAAGATGCGGGCATCGATCCCGGAGCCGCCAAGATGCAGCATGAGTCGATCGCCACTGCGGCCGACATCGATACATTCACGGTGGTGCCAACCGAAGATGAGCTCGACCGCTCGCTCGGGATTTGACGGAATGTGACTCACCTTGGCAACCATGTTCGTCGAACCAGCCGGAACGATTCCCAACGGGATCCGCTCGTCGAGAATGGCTGCGGCCACCTGTGAAACCGTCCCATCACCGCCACAAGCAATTGCCACCGTCGCATCTGCCAGGAGATCTTCGATGATGCCATGGATTGGTGTATCGGGTTTTGTATGGCGAACATGCAACGTCGATCCGGCGGGCATGCGCGCACGCACCATCGACTCGAGCCGGTCGGGCGACAAGCGGCTCTTTGGATTGGCAACGACCACGATTCGTTGCGGCTCGCTGAACCGCACCCGAGGCTGGTTTTCGAGCGATGGCGACCGACTCAGACCTACGCCTCGATTTCGTCCGGACCGAACATCCGGTCGACAATTGCATTCGCCAGCCATGTGACCGCTGCAGTAAGCACCAGGATCAAGACTCCCCGTACCGCGTTCTTCATCTGCTTGTTCATTGCCTGGTTTCCTCCCCTGGAATCAAGACGTCGACGATCAATCACGCGGCCCACGGGCCAGCAGAAACAACGGAAACGCGATGACAGCAGCGACCATTGTCAGGTCCGCCAGCGTCAGACGGTTGATGACACCAAAATCACCTCCCGGCACGAGCTGAAGTATCGACGCAAATGGGTCTGTGATGCCGTAGATGAAACTTCCGACCCAAAGACTACCGGAGATTCCGACACTCAAGAGCAACGCGCGAATGATGACCAGGCCGGCGACGATTGCATACGCTGTGAGCGCAAGTTCGAGGGCGAGCTGCGAACCTGCCTGTTGATTGCGAGAAATGCGCCGAACCATGTCAGTCCTTCAGGAGTCCACTAACTCGATCGATCAGCAGCGCGGCGACATCATCCTTCGGCAGCAAAGGCAACGCTTCGACTGTTCCATCAGGCCACACCAGGGTTACCTGATTGTCGCGACTCCCGATCGCCTGCTCGGCGTCGTTTGCCACCACGAGGTCGAGCCGTTTGTCACGCAACTTCTTGCGCGCATGTTCGACGAGATTCGACGTTTCGGCGGCAAACCCGATCTTGAGCAGTCCCGGCTCGTCGATACCCGCAATGATGTCAGGGTTCGCCACGAGTTCGAGCGCCAGGGTCGATCCCAACTCTGACTTCTTGATCTTTTCCGATCGAACGTCCTTTGGGCGGTAGTCAGCAACGGCAGCAGACATGACGATAGCCTGGGCCCCCTTGACCGCATCCGAGACCGCGTTCTTCATCTCCACTGCGGTTTGCACGTCGATGCGCATGGCGCCATAGGGCGTCGGCAAGCTCGTTGGGCCACTGATCAATATGACCGCTGCTCCAGCATCGATCGCAGCTTGTGCAACCGCGTACCCCATCAGCCCCGAGGAGCGGTTCCCAAGATAACGCACCGGATCGAGGGCTTCGCGAGTGCCTCCAGCGGTCACAACGATGCGCTTTCCAGCCAACACACCGTCGCGGCCGAGCGCCATCCGTGCCGCGCCAACCAGCGTCGCGGGCTCGGACATGCGGCCAACGCCATACTCTCCTGATGCCAGCCGGCCGCTCTCAGGGCCCACCAGCGTCACACCTCGCTGGCGCAGAACTTCGAGATTCTGCTGCGTTGCTGGATGCCGATACATGGAATCTTCCATCGCGGGAGCAACGAGCACCGGAGCGCGTGACGTGAGAACGGCGGAATAGAGCATGTCTGGCGCGAGACCGTGCGCCAGCGTGGCCAGCGCATTCGCAGTCGCCGGGGCGATCACAATCAAGTCGGTCTCTTCACCGAGGGTCAAGTGCCCGGCGTAGTCGGCGGTCCATGGTTCGAAGACCGACCCATGCACAGGTCGACGAGTGATGGCGTTCAGGCTGGCCGGTCCGATGAACTCGCGTGCAGACTCGGTCAAGACAGCATCGACCTGCGCACCGCCCTGAACCAGCTTGCTTGCCAAATCGACGGCCTTGTACGCAGCCACGCCGCCAGTGATGCCGAGCAATATGCGCGCGCCGCGCAGAATCGACACCCTACCCCTCCCTGTCAAGACGTGCGCCGTTGCGCAACGCGACCATCATACTCGCCCAGTGTATTCCCGGTTCCGGGACAGCAAAAACGGGCGGTCGAAACCGCCCGTGGCTGATTGGTTCGCTTCTACTGGACGATGCTGGAAATCGCCGCAAAGACCGCCCAGATGATGGCAACGATGATGGTTGCGTTGAAGACCGTCCGGTCGAATCCCCGTCGCGTTCGGTAAATCGAATCGCTGCCGCCGGTCAGGCTTCCTCCAAAGGAGTTCGACTTGCCTTGCAACAGGACGAGTCCCAGCAGAATCACCGAAAGGATGATCATGACGATATAGAGCGCTGTTTCCATGTTTCGGCTTTACCTGACGCGCACCAAACGAATTCCTAACTCGTGAACGCTACCAGACCACCCACGTTCACGCAAGCTCAACCGGCCGCAGCAACGATCTCGAGAAACGAGTCGGTCTTGAGGCTCGCGCCTCCGACCAGGAGACCGTCGATGTTCGGGGTGTCCAAGTAAGAAGCCGCATTGGCGGCATTGGCGCTTCCTCCATAGAGAATGCGGACCGTCTCGGCAGCAGCTGGGTCCGCCTCAGCAATCCGTGCGCGGATCGCCGAAGACACCTCCTCAGCGTCGTCCGGTGATGCGGATCGCCCGGTGCCAATTGCCCAGATCGGCTCGTAGGCAATCACGATCCGGCCAATAGCGTCTCCCGGTATGGCCGCCAGAATGGCATCCACTTGCGCTTCCACCCAGGCGATGGCATTTCCAGCATCGCGCACATCGAGCGACTCGCCCACACAGGCTATCGGTGTCATCCCGGCGCTGAGTGCCGCGTTCGCCTTGCGCCCGACCAATTCATCCGATTCGCAGCAGTCGCGCCGGCGCTCCGAGTGTCCGACGATAACGAAGCGGCACAGTCCGTTGAGCATGGTTGCCGAGACCTGCCCCGTGTAGGCGCCGGACGGTTCGTCACTGCAGTCCTGAGCGCCGAGTGCGACACGACTTCCCTCCAGCACGGCAGAAACTGGTGTGAGCCACGGAAATGGTGGGCAAACGACCACGTCGGCTCGTCCGTTTGGCAATCCGTCCGCAATCGAACCCGCCAACTCGACCGCCGCCCACTCCTCGAGATTCATCTTCCAGTTGCCAGCGATCAGTGGAACGCGCGCGCTCATCTTGTCTCGTCCTCCAGCGCGGCAATTCCGGGGAGCTCCCGCCCCTCGATGAATTCGAGCGATGCGCCGCCACCAGTGGAAATGTGAGAGATCTTGCCAGCCAACCCCGATTGCTCGATGGCCGACACGGAATCTCCCCCTCCGATGACGGTGAATGCTCCAGACTCGGCCACTGCCTTCGCAATGGCCAACGTGCCATGGGCGAAGACGGGTTTCTCGAAGACGCCCATAGGTCCGTTCCAGAACACCGTCCTGGCGCCCGCAATTACATCCGAAAAGTCTTTCTCTGTCCGCGGTCCGATATCGAATGCTGCCCAACCGTCCGGGATGCCATCGGCATCGATGATCGCGGCCTGACCGTCCAATCCCGGAGCGGCAACGACATCGACCGGCAACAACAGGTCGACACCTTTGTCTCGCGCGGACGCGATGATCCTGGAGGCAGTGTCGACGAGGTCTGCCTCGACCAGAGAGTCGCCGACCGCCTTGCCTTCCGCAAGCAGGAAGGTGTTCGCCATTCCGCCGCCGAGCAAAACCGCGTCCACGCGTGACAGCAAATTCTCGATCACCCCGATCTTGTCAGATACCTTGGCGCCGCCAAGGATCGCAACGAACGGACGAGCGGGGTCGTCCATGAGCGCGCCCAGGGCCTCGACCTCAGCCGCCATCAGGTAGCCAGCGTGGGCGGGAAGATGCTGGGCAATGCCTGCGGTGGAGGCATGAGCCCGGTGCGCGGCCCCAAAGGCGTCGTTCACATAGAGATCGCCGAACGCCGCAAGCTTGCGCGCCAGAGCATCGTCGTTCTTCTCTTCGCCCGCTTCGAAACGAACGTTTTCGAGCAGCAGCACATCGCCCGGTCGTAGTTGCGCAACCCGGCTCCTGGCATCTTCGTCGACCACGTCGTCCGCCAACTGCACCGGGCGTCTGAGCAGCTCCGACAGCCGATCCGCCACAGGGCGGAGCGAATACGCAGCATCGACCTTGCCCTTGGGACGCCCAAGATGAGAAACGAGGACGACCGCTGCGCCACCATCGAGCAGCCACTCGATCGTCGGCAACGCCGCACGGATCCGCGTATCGTCCTGAATCACGCCTCCGTCCAGTGGAACGTTGAAATCGACACGCACCACCACGCGCTTGCCAGATACGTCGACGCCTTCCAGGGTTCGCATTGCCATATGCACGTCTCCAGAAATCGAAAGCTGGAATCAGGCGGTGCCGGGGACACCCTCTTCGCAGATCAGTGCGAGCAGATCGGCCAGGCGGCACGCAGCGCCCCACTCCGCGTCGTACCAACCTTTGAGGGTGACGAACGTGTCGTAGAGCAACCGGGACTCGCTCCAATCGATGACCAGCGAGCGGGAGTCCCGCAAGATGTCCGACGATGCGGTCACTCCGTCGAGCGAGCCGATCAATCCGATCAGGTCCTCGCCTTGCGAGGCGTTCGTCACCAGCTCACGCAGTGATTCGTGCGTCACCCGCTGTTCCAGCCAAACCCCAAACGAAATCGCCCCGACTCCCAATGCTGGAGTCTCGAACGTGTTCACACTCAGCCGATTGTGGAGCTTGCCGACCAGCTGCTCGAGCACCGGAGGGTACTCGTCATTGATTGGCGCCAGCGATCCGGCGCTTCCTCTTGCCGCTGGGCTGTCGAGCAACGGGCGGCCAAAGCCTGCTGGCGAGAGCACCGTGGCATTGGCAACCCGCACCTTGGCTGCACCATCGACGAGTTGAAAAAACATGCCGATCGCGCCGAGCGCTCCCGCGGCCGAAGCGACGATCTCATGCGCCTCGGCGTCGTAGCTCTCCTCATTGACACCGATCCCGATGTTGACGTTGGCCAACGTCGACGCCGATGGCAGAATGACCTTCTTGGCGCCCTTCTTCAGATGCTGATCGAGCGCAGAGGCATCCCGCGCGGCCGAGCCATCGACGATGACCAGGGGAATATCCATCTTGCCCCAGGTCGAGTTTCTTGCCTCCGCCTGCGCGGAGAGCGCAATCGACTGATCGCCAATGGTCAGTGTTTCGTCTTCGACCGAGAACTCGCGTGGAAACGGCCCGTAGACCGCATCGTGCCGCAGGGCGCGCGCGATCCCGTCGGGACCAGCCTCATCGTGGATTGCCACAACTTCGAAAAGATCAGAAAAGCCGCCTCGATCGACGACCCGAAGGAACTGGGACGAAATCCGTCCAAGCCCATTGATTGCCAGCCGTAATGCCACGCCTTGCTCCCTGTCGCGATTCACCGCGGGTCCGGCCTCGCATACGAGGGGACTCCTGCGTGGGCAATTCTAGATTTTGAGCGGCTCGGACGTGCGCGATTCGATACGGTCTACAGGAAGTGGAGTGACTGTGCTTGCCGCGCGGCCAAGGCTCACGAGCACCTGCGACAACTTGACAGGGTCGTGCCGCAACGGATTTGCGTCGCTGCTGACATCGGCCGCGACGATCTTGACTCCTTCGTAGATCGAGATCTGTCCGTCATCGAGCACCGCCTGCACTCCCAGATGCGGCTTGATGGCCTCCGCAGAAGCGTGGTTCGAATTCACTACGGCATAGTCCAGGTTGCCCTTGCCGAGATAGTCCAGCACCGCCCGGATGTGATCGGTCGCAGTGAAATGATCGGTTTCTCCCTGTTGCGTGGCCACGTTGCACGCATAGACCGTCGTCCCACGGGACCAGCGAATCGCGTCGATGACCCCGGTCACCAATAGGTTCGGGATGACGCTTGTGTACAGGCTGCCGGGTCCAAGAATGATGAGATCGGCATTGACGATGGCATCCAATGCCGGAGCGTATGCGGCTGGGCTGCTCGGCTCCAGATAGACCCGCTTGATTGGAGCATTGTCTGTCGAGATATTCGACTCACCGTGAACCTTGGTGCCATCGACGAGCTCGGCGCACAGGTCGATATTCTCCAGGGTCGAGGGCATCACCCGTCCACGAATGTTCACGACTCTGCCGAACTCGAGCACGGCTTGCTCGAAGCTGCCCGTTACCTGGGAAAGCGCGGTGATGAAGAGGTTCCCGAGCGAATGACCTTTCAGGTCGGAGCCGTCGCGATCGAAGCGGTACTGGAAAAGTTGGTTGACCAGCGACTCGTCGTCCGCCAGGGCGACGATGCAGTTGCGGATGTCGCCCGGGGCCGGAATGTCATATTCACGACGGATACGACCCGTGCTGCCGCCATCATCGGCCACCGTCACGATCGCAGTTATGTCGATGTCGAGTTGCTTGAGACCACGCAGCAGGTGAGAGAGGCCGGTGCCGCCACCGATGGCGACCACGTTGATATCGGGCATGTTCGGTCCAAATCGGTGGTTGGCGACAATCTGCGAGATCGGCTGCCGCACGGATGTCAATGCGAGAATCGGTCCGATCACCGCGTGTCCCAGCTTCCAAAGCCCGAAACAGAGCATGGCGATACCGGGAACGATGAGCAGCAACTCGCGATACGGGTGCGGGATGAACTGAAGTGTAACGGTTCGGACCAAACCGGACGCCGGCTCGAGCTGCCAGTAGTAGGTGCGATAGGCCCACGTGAGCCCCATCGCGAGCCCAAGGCTGATCACGATGATGCCGACGCTCGCCAGAATCATCCAGCGCTTGATCAGCATGCCGGGACGCAGCCAGGTGCGCCAGCTTCGCAGCTCCATGTCCCCTCCACATGTCGCCGAAGAATCCCTCTATCCTCGGACGAACGGGAGTATAGCATCGGAAACTTGGCGGATAATGTTTATCCCGGAGAGTGAACGTTCACCCGGCCACGAATGGCTCGAAGCGCCAGTTCGCGAGGTCCTTCCAATATAGCGGACCCGGTCGCCTTCTGGTATCATACGGAAAGCGGAATCCAAGTGCGGTGAACGTGGGCCTCCGACCCACGTTTTTTATCGCCCGAAATCTGGCGACTCTCCCACATTCCGTTTGTATGAGCAACCCCGGTCCAATCTAGTGCTGGGCCACCCGAGCAAGGAGGTTCTCGGGATGAAAAGCGATTTGTATACCGCCATCGCGCAAATTGCCTCGGAACGAGGCATTCCCCGTGAGGCGGTGCTGACGTCAGTCGAGCATGCGCTCAAGACCGTGTACAAGAAGATGACCGGCACCGAGGAAGAGGTCGAAGTATCGATCGATTCCGCTACCGGCGAGATGCACGTCTGGAGCACCCGCCGCGTCGTTGCCGAGGTCACCGACCCGGAGACCGAAATCTCCCTGCCGGAAGCGCGCGGATACGAGAACACCGCCATGGTCGGTGACGAGATTCGCATCGAGAAAACGCCTGAGAACTTCGGGCGCATTGCCGCGCAGACGGCCAAGCAGGTCGTCCTCCAGAAGATTCGCGACTACGAGCGGGATACCGTCTACGAGGAATATGCGGATCGCCAGGGCGAGATCATGAACGGGATCGTCCAGCGGGCCGATTCTCGCGCGGTGATTGTGGAACTGAACAAGGCCGAAGCGGTCATGCCTGCCCGTGAGCAGGTGCCAACCGAACGGTATCGCCCAGGCCAGCGTATCAAGGTCTATTTGCTGGAAGTCAACAAGGACCCCAAGGGTCCCCAGTTGATCGTGTCGCGTTCGCACCCCAACCTGATCAAGCGGCTCTTCGAGATCGAAGTGCCCGAGATCTACAGCGGCGCGGTCGAGATCATGGAGGTCGCGCGCGAGCCAGGACTTCGCTCCAAGGTTGCCGTCGCGGCCCGGCAGGAAAAGGTCGACCCAGTTGGCTCCTGCGTGGGCGTGCGCGGTGTGCGCATTCAGAACATCGTCAACGAGCTCTACGGCGAGAAGATCGATGTCATCGAATGGTCGGCCGACACGGCGACCTTCATCGCAAACTCGCTGAGCCCCGCCAAGCCATCCAGCGTGACGCTCAACGAGTCCGAGAAGGTCGCCACGGTGATCGTCCCGACGGAGCAAATGTCACTCGCCATTGGTAAGGAAGGGCAGAACGCGCGGTTGGCGTTCAAACTTACCGGCTGGCGCATCGACATCAAGGATCCGGAAGCCATGCGCGATCAGGGTCTGGAAATGTTCCGTCAGGTGCAGTCCCAGATTATCGAAGCGCCAGAAGACTTTGGGTGGCACGGTCGGCAACCGCGTCTGGTCCGGTCTGACGGCATGGTTTCTGTCCGCGATCGTGAGTTCGGACCGCTCGATCCATCGCTCGTGAACATGAGTGTGGATGTCGAGGTCAGGGGCGACGCGCTCGAGGTCTACTACAACCGCGAGTTGCGTGCCCGATTCAGCATGGCGGACGGCGCGCAGCTGCCGCTCGATGAGGTTGCGCTCTCTGTCGACGAGTAGCGCACCATTTCACGCTTCGACGGCAGGCAAGGAAGGCGGCTCCATGCCAGCATCGACCTCAACAACAACGTCCGGCAAGTCGGGGACGAAAGGTCCCCGACCCCGACATATTCCGCAGCGCACATGCGTGGTGTGCCGCGACAAGACGAATAAGCGAGCGCTCTTTCGCATCGTTCGAACTCCCGACGGCCAGGCGGAAGTCGACCTGACCGGGCGCAAACCGGGCCGGGGCGCGTACCTTTGCGATACGCCTTCATGCTGGGCGCGCGCGACAAAATCGAGCATCCTCGATCACGCCCTCAAGACAGAGCTCACTTCGGAGACGAAAGACGCGCTCCGCGCGTTCGCGGCATCGATCTTCGTGAACCGACCCGCCGCGGACGAAAATGAGAAAGGAGAGACCGCCTAAATGGTTGTCAACTACGAAGAAGGAACGCAAACACGACCCGGCGGTCGACGCGGCGGTGGTCGACGCGGCAAGAATCAGCGTGGTGGAGGCTCGCGAACCGTCGCTCTTCGTCGCAGCGCGCCTGTCGTACGCGAACCAGTCGCGCTGCCGCCCGTCATGACGGTGGCCGAACTGGCCGACTATCTGCAAACCACTCCGATCGAGATCATCAAGGAACTGATGAAGCTCGAGGTGATGGCCAACATCAACCAGCAGGTCGACTTCAATACTGCTGCCCGCGTCGCGACGAACCTGAATTGGGAGACCTACGAGGACATACCTGAGGCGATCCAGGCCGCGAATGCCGACTTCGAGTCGCGCCGCGCGGAGGGTCAGACCGATCCAGATGCCGTTCCCCGGCCGCCGGTCGTTACGATCATGGGGCACGTCGACCATGGCAAGACCAAGCTGCTGGACGCGATCCGGTCGACCAATGTGGCTGAAGGCGAGGCCGGAGGCATCACCCAGCATATTGGCGCCTACCAGATCGAGACGCAGGGACGAAAGGTCACCTTCCTCGATACGCCCGGCCACGAGGCCTTCACCGCCATGCGCGCCCGCGGCGCCCAGGCCACTGATGTGGCCGTGTTGGTCGTAGCCGCGGACGACGGCGTCATGCCGACCACGAGAGAGGCTGTGGCGCACATTCGGTCGGCAAACGTGCCGATGATCGTTGCCATCAACAAGATCGATCTGCCGACGGCAAATCCTGACCTTATCAAGCAGCAATTGTCGGAACTGAATGTCATTCCGGAAGACTGGGGTGGCGACGTGCCCTTCGTCGAAGTGTCGGCACGCGAGAACCTGGGACTCGACGATCTGCTCGAAGTCATCCTGCTCGTCGCCGACGTGAACGAGCTCAAGGCGAATCCGCACAAGCTGGCCAGCGGGGTCGTGATCGAAGCGAAGGTCGACCGCAATCGCGGACCGGTGGCAACGCTGCTTATCCAAAGCGGCACACTGAACGTCCGCGATATCGTGGTGGCGGGCACCGCCTGGGGCCGCGTGAAAGCGATGTTCGACGACCGCGGCAAGCGCGTTCGGCGGGCAGATCCGAGCTTCCCGGTCGAGATCCTCGGACTCGTGGATCTCCCCGGCGCTGGCGACCCGGTGCAAGTCTTCGACGACGAGCGCACCGCGCGTCAAATCGTCGAGCAGCGTCAGGCCCAGCGACGGGCCGAATCGCTCGTGATGGAGCGCGGCGTCAAGCTGACCGATCTCTACAACCAGATCCGATCTGGAAGCACATCGGAACTGCGCGTCGTGCTCAAGGCTGACGTGCAAGGTTCGCTCGAAGCCATTCAGGCCGCGTTGCTCAAGCTCAATGACGATAGCGACGAAGTCCGTGTCAGCATTCCGTACGCGGGCACCGGAGCGATCTCTGAGTCCGATGTTAGCCTGGCCTCGGCCACCCGTAGCATCATCATCGGGTTCAACGTTCGGCCGGACGTCGCCGCGAAACGCGCCGCCGATACCGCGGACATCGACATTCGCTTCTACACCATCATTTACAACCTCCTCGATGAGGTGAAAGCAGCCATGCAGGGCATGCTTGCTCCGGTGTTCGAGGACGTCACCGACGGCTACGCCGAGGTTCGCGAGACGTTCAAGCTGCCGGGTGGCGATGTGGTTGCCGGCCTCTACGTCCTCGATGGAAAGGTCACCCGCAACTCCCGGGCCCGCGTGCTGCGTGACGGGAAGGTCATTCACGAAGGAACGATCAAGTCGCTCAAGCGATTCAAGGAAGATGCGCGCGAAGTTGCCGCTGGCTACGAGTGCGGTCTCGGACTGGACAACTTCAACGATCTCCAGATCTCCGACCAGATGGAATTCTTCCATCGGCAGGAAGTCGCGCGATCGTAGCGTCTCGTTCCTCTGGGAAACCAGCTGACATCGTGACCGCTGAGGAGCTCGCACCATGACGCGTCGAACTCGACAGGTCGGCGAAATGCTCAGAGAAGAGCTGACCGACATCATTCGTACCGATGTGAAGGATCCGCGCGTCGGATTCTTCACCATCACCCGGGTCGACATCGGCCCGGATCTGCGCAACGCCACCGCAATGGTGAGCGTGCTCGGGACCGAACAGGAGCGTGAGGAAACGCTGGAGGCGCTGCGCTCGGCCGCTGGTTATATCCGGCGTCAACTCAAACCACGGCTCCGCATGCGCCAGGTGCCGGAGATCGCGTTCGCCGATGATCGTTCCATGGAGCATGCCCAGGAGATCGCGGCCGCGCTCAAGGAACTGGAACGCGAGCGGAGCCAGCGCGCCGCCGTCGCCACTGCTGAGGTGGTCAAGTGACGTCCGACGGCTGGCAACTCGATCATGCCGCGGCGGACGATGCGCTCGCTACGCTGCTCTCCGGGCGAATGGTCTGCTTTCCCACGCACCAGAACGTCGATGCCGACGGGATTTCGTCGGCACTGGCAATGCTGGAGGGCCTCCGCCGCAAGGGCGGCGATGGATTTGTGGTCATCAGTGACGGCAAGTTGCCGAAGTACTTGACCTTTCTCCCGGGAACCGAATCTGTCGTTGTCTACGGGAGAGACCCGCTCCCGGATTTCGACATGCTTTGCCTGGTCGATTGTTCCGATCAACGCCGTCTCGGACGGTTCTATTCAGACGATCCCTCTCGCATCGATGGGGAGATTCCAATCGTCAATATCGACCATCATGTGACCAACCCGCAGTTCGGGGTGGTCAACATCGTGGAACCGCGCGCTGCGGCCGCGGCAGAAATCGTGACCGATATCCTCGAAGTCTGGGGAATCGAGTTCGACGCAATGCTGGCGCAGATTCTGCTGGCCGGTATCTACGGAGATACTCTCGGCTTGCGAACCGACAACACCACCGCCCGCACGATGCGTACCGCGGCCAGCTTGGTCGATGCCGGGGCCAAGGTTACACCGATCGTGGACGCACTCTTCCGCTTGAAGTCGGCCTCGACGGTGTGTGTCTGGTCGCGAGCATTGGAGGACGTAGCGTGGCAGGGCTCCCTGCTCTGGACCGAGGTCTCTCGCCAGCTTCTGGCCGACTGCAATGCGGATGCCTCTGAAGCGGAGAATCTGGTCAACTTCCTGACGGGAACTGAAGGCTCGAACCTTTCCGCCATTCTCTACGAGAACGAAAACGGATGGCGGGTGAGCATGCGAACCTTGACTCCCTCGGTCGATGTGGCTGCCATTGCCGCCGCGTTCGGGGGCGGTGGTCATCCGAAGGCCGCCGGTGTCCAGATCAACGGCGGGATCGCCGAACGGGATGACTTCTTGCGGCGGGCCGCTGAGATGGCTTCCGAGCAGGCGGCATCCTAGAGAGCAATGGCACAGGACCGCTTCCACGGCCTGCTCATTATCGACAAGCCCGCGGGCTGGACGAGCCATGATGTCGTGGGCCGTATCAGGCGACTCGTTGGACAGCGATCCGTTGGACACGCGGGCACGCTCGACCCGGCGGCGACCGGTGTGCTACCCGTCGGCGTGGGTTCGGCCCTGCGCGCGCTCGAGTATCTCTCCGACGCGACCAAGGCATACCGGGCAGACATCACGTTCGGGGTGTCCACCGATGCGCTCGACATCGATGGGCGCCTGATTCAGACATGCCAGCCCCCGTCGTGCGACGAGACTGCCATTCAGAAAGCGCTCGAATCGTTTCTGGGAAAGGGCGAGCAGACGCCTCCTGTCTTCTCCGCCATCAAGATGGATGGCACTCCGCTCTATGAGCGGGCACGGCGCGGAGAATATGTCGAACCGCCCAAACGCCCAATCGAGATCCGCGCGCTTTCATTGGTCGCATGGAACCCACCTACACTGACCGTCGATATCGATTGCTCGAAAGGGTTCTACGTCCGCTCGTTCGCACGCGATCTTGGCGAGCGCTTGGGGAGCTGTGCCTACCTTTCCAATCTGGTCCGTACCCGAGTGGCCTCGTTCGACCTGTGCGATGCGTGGACGTTGGGAGAGCTCGCTGAGGCGCCACTGGCAGAGGAATGGGAACGGATCGCGCTCGCTCCGGACGCCACCGCCGCTGGCCTGGACGCGGTCGTCATCGACCGGCTTCAGTCACGCAACTGGGAACAGGGAAAACGTTGGGCAATCGATGCCCTCGGCGATCCGCGTTCGGTTCGCGTTTATGATTCTGCCGGGAACTGGCTGGGCATCGGTGAGCTCGCCATAGTCGAAAAACGGTATGAGCTCCGGCCACGCAAGGTAGTGCCGGTCGCGTTCGGCGCGCAAGAGGAAATCCATTGATGCCTGCACAGGTTTCGTTTCAAGCGATGCAACCGGCCACCCGGGTGGTGACAATCGGAACCTTTGACGGCGTGCATCTTGGGCACCAGCAACTGATCACCCGCACGCGCGAACGGGCTATCGAGCTCGGCGCAAGCTCAGCCATCGTCACGTTCGAGCCTGTGCCAGCCTCCGTCCTTCGTCCCGATCGGTTTGCAGGACGTATTTGCACCGCCGGACGAAAGCTCACGCTGCTCGAGGCCCTCGGCACTGACGAGATTGCCGTGATCGAATTCGACCGCACGCTAGCCGCCCGCACTCCGGAAGATTTTCTGACCGAGATGAAAGAGCGCACCGGTCTTGTCGAGCTCTGGGTCGGCGAAGGATTTGCGTTGGGGAAGGATCGTGTCGGCGATGTCGCGCGAATATCCGAGATCGGAGACACGCTCGGATTCCGCACGGTCGCCATGCCGCGCGTGGTCGATGGGAGCGAGGTGATCAGCAGTTCCTCGATCAGGCGCGCGATCGAAGCCGGCAATGTCAGATTCGCTGCCGAATCGCTCGGTCGGCCGTTCTCCGTTGCCGGCGAGGTCATACACGGCGCGCATCTGGGACGGGAAATTGGCTTCCCGACCGCCAACTTCTTTCCGCCCGAGGGGTTGGTCCAGCTGGGCGATGGCATCTTTGTCTCGCTGGTGGTGCTCGCAGGCGAAGCTGAGGCTCGACCGGCCATGACCTACGTCGGCACGCGGCCGACGATCAACAGCGGAGTGCGCCAGATCGAAACGCATTTGCTCGATTTCGACGGTGATCTCTATGGTCAGACGATCGAAGTTGCGATGCTCGAGAAGATCCGTGATGACCAGCAATTCCCCAATCTCGATGCAATGATCGAGCAACTGGCGATCGACGAAGCTCGATCGCGACGCATCCTGGGGGAGACGCATGTTCTGGCAGGATTTCCGCCAATCCGCACCACATTCTGAATTGAATCCCCTTGCCTCGCGTGATACCATTGGTCGGTCACGCGGCTGACACGCTCGGGATCGATGTCCGGGCGTTCGTTATTTTCTGAACATTTCAGGTTTCAGGAGGCTCCACAATTACACGACCGGTTCAAACGCGGGTCAACGAGCGGATTCGGATCCGCGAGGTTCGTCTGGTAGACGAGAATGGCCAGCAGGTTGGCGTTGTTCCAACCATGCAAGCGTTGGAGATGGCCCGAGACCGCGGACTCGATCTCGTCGAAGTGGCTCCGAACGCGATTCCCCCCGTCTGTCGTCTGATGGACTATGGAAAGTATCGGTACGAGCAGAGCCGCAAGGAGCGCGAGTCACGCAAGAACCAGACCGTCGTCGAGCTCAAGGAAGTTCGCATCCGTCCCAAGATCGACGATCACGATCTCGAAACGAAGGGTCGGCAAGCCGCGAAGTTTCTCGACGCCGGCGACAAGGTCAAGGTTTCGGTGCTCTTCCGGGGACGCGAAATGGCGCATCCGGAAATCGGCAGGGGGCTACTCGACCAACTTGGCGAATTGCTGCGTCAGCACGGCACGATCGAGCAGGCGCCGAAAATCGAGGGGCGAACGATGACGATGATTCTCGCTCCCCTCAAGCAGAAACTGGAAAAGGAAGGCAGTACTAGTCGTGGCGAAGCAAAAGCTGAAAACGCATAAAGGCGCCAAGCGGCGGTTCACGTTCACGGCCACCGGGCAGATCCGCTCAGCCAAGGGCATGAAGTCCCACTTCCGTCGCCGCAAGTCGGCGCGTGTCAAGCGGGAGTTCGACCGCACGATCGAAGTTAGCGAAACGAACGTGAAGCGCATCAAGCGCATGCTCCCGTACGGCAGCTAGGCCGCGGGACACCGAGAGGGTACGGAGTCAGTAGATGGCACGAGTCAAGCGAGGCGTGGCCGCGCACCGGCGGCACAAGAAGGTCCTCGCGCAGGTGAAGGGTCACCGCGCAACCAACAATCGACTGTACAAGCGCGCGCATGAATCCATGATGCGTTCGCTCATGTATGCGTACCGCGACCGCCGAAACCGCAAGCGCGATTTCCGCCGGCTGTGGATTACCCGCATCAACGCTGCCTCGCGGCTGAATGGCATCACCTACTCTCGCCTGATCGAAGGGCTGCGCGTGGGCAATGTCGCCATCGACCGCAAGATGTTGGCCGACCTGGCGGTGCACGACGCCGCCGCATTCGCTGCCATCGCCGAGGTTGCCAAGCAGAACGCCGGCAAGACCGCCTAGCACGCACGCGTCGATGCCGCCGGAATCGGTCATTCGAAGCCGGCAGAACCCGATCTACAAGCAGATACGCTCGCTCCTGCGTCGCGATCGACGTCACAAGGAGCGGGCGTTTCTTGTCGAGGGCCCTCGCTTCATCGAGGACGCAATCGCCACTGGCGCGGAGCCCACGCTTATCGCGGTCGCAGAATCAACCGTCCGCGCCGGACAGCCACTTGCGGGTAGAACGGTTCGCGTTTTCGACGATGAGCTGTTCGAAAGCCTTTCTGACACCGTCCATTCGCAAGGGACGTTGGCCGTCTTCCCGATTCCCACACTCACACCAACCGAGGGCATCACGCCGTTCCTGCTGGTCGTGGATGCTGTGCAGGACCCTGGAAACCTCGGGACACTGATTCGCTCGGCCGCAGGAGCAGGCGTGACCGAAGTCGTCGTGCTGCCCGGCACGGTCGACCCCTGGTCTCCCAAGACCGTGCGAGCCGCGGCTGCGGCCCACTTTCTGGTGCCGATTGTTTCGGCGACTGTCGATGCGCTTGGAACCCGAATTGGAGCAGGAATGGAGCTCCTCGCAGCGGACGCCAATGCAGACACGAGCTATGACAACTGCGCGCTCACAGGACCAATTGCTGTGGTCGTGGGAGCCGAAGGCGCCGGACTTTCGGCCTCCGTGCGAGCGCTCGATCCCACGCCGATCTCGATTCCACTCGAAAGCGGACTGGAGTCGCTCAATGCCGGTGTGGCGGGTTCGGTGATCCTGTTCGAGGCCAGCCGGCAACGGCGCGCCCAAGCGAATTCCACGAAAACCCCAGATTCCAGTTGACCTTTTCGCCCGTCTGACCGATGATTGGCCGGGTTTTTCACGTACCGAAGGTGCTGGCTGAAGAACGACACAACGTGCGGACGATGCGGCCACAGCGCCATGAATCACAGTTCCAGGGGAGGAACAATGCGTAAGCAGGAACTTGTAGCAGCCGTTGCCAAGTCGACCGGGATGCCCGAGTCCAAGGTCAACGAGGTGGCAACCGGCATTTTCGCGGCCATCGAAGACGCCCTGAAGAAGGGTGACGAGGTCGCCATCAGCGGGTTTGGCACCTTCCGGGTCGTCGAGCGACCGGGCCGCGAGGGTCGCAACCCTCAGACGGGCGACACGATCAAGATCGCCCCAAAGAAGAGCCCGACCTTCAAGGCCGGCGCAAGCCTCAAACGCGCCATTCAATAGTCGCACCGGCCGGGGATCGTTCCCGGAACAGGCGCCTGAGAAGGCTCTCTCCGAATGCAGGAGGGAGCCTTCTGTCGTTGACGCGGCCGACGAACATTCGATTCTGTGGGCATCTCCGATCGATATCGGAGAGGGGCATAGTCGCCGCTAACCCCGATCTGGGGTAGGCAATATTCCGGGCAAGAAAACGCGCCACTCGAATCGAGCGGCGCGTTCCGATGCAGCGAATGTCAACGACTAAACGTCGAGATTCACAACGTCACGTGCGTGGGTCTGGATGAACTTCTTGCGCGGCGGGACAGCAGTGCCCATGAGCATGTCGAATGTCTCATCCGCGGCCACGGCATCATCTACCGTCACTTTCACCAGCGTGCGCTTTCCCGGGTCCATCGTGGTTTCCCAAAGCTGATCGGGGTTCATTTCCCCCAAACCCTTGTAACGCTGGACTTCTGCCCGTTCGCCAAACTCAGCCATCTTGGCCTCGCGCTCTGCTTCGTTGTAGACCCAGGCTTCGTTCTTCCCGGCCTTTACGCGATAGAGCGGCGGTTGCGCTATGTAGAGATAGCCGTCGTGGATCACCTGCTCGAGATGGCGATAGAAGAACGTGAGCAACAGCGTGCGGATGTGCGAACCGTCGACATCTGCGTCGGTCATGATGATGATGCGGTGGTAGCGCAGCTTGCTGATATCGAATTGCTCGCCAACCGACGTGCCAAGCGCGGTAATCATGGTGCGGATTTCGTTGTTCTGGAGAATCTTGTCCAGACGCGCCTTCTCCACGTTCAGGATCTTGCCACGGAGCGGCAGAATCGCCTGGAAGCGGCGATCGCGGCCCTGCTTGGCCGAACCACCGGCGGAGTCACCTTCGACGATGTAGAGCTCAGCGTTCTCGGGATCGCGCTCTGAGCAGTCGGCCAGCTTGCCCGGCAGGCTGAAGCTGTCGAGTCCACCCTTGCGCTGGACCAGTTCGCGCGCCTTGCGCGCGGCTTCACGCGCACGGGAAGCGGTGAGACACTTCTCGATCACTCGGCGGGCGATCTGGGGATTCTCCTCCAGGAAGGCTCCCAAACCGTCGTTCACGACCGTTTGCACGGCGCCCGCCATTTCGGCGTTGCCAAGTTTGCCCTTGGTCTGGCCCTCGAACTGCGGATCCTCCAGCTTCACTGAAACGATCGCAGTCAATCCCTCGCGCACATCATCCCCGGAAAGGGACTCGTCGCCTTTCAGGAAACCGTTGCGCTTGGCGTAGTCATTGATCGTGCGGGTGAGGGCAGACTTGAAACCAGAAAGGTGGGTGCCCCCGTCCGCGGTGTTGATGTTGTTCGCGAAAGTGTGCGTCGACTCGCCGTACGTGTCGTTGTACTGCAACGCCACCTCGACCATACCGGCCGGGGTCTCACGCTGAACGTAGAACGGCTTGTCGTGCAGCGCCGTGCGATTGCGGTTGAGATGCCGTACAAACGAGATGATGCCGCCTTCGAAGTAGAACGACGTCTCCCGATCGGTTCGCTCGTCGATCAGGGTGATCTTGAGCCCGCGTGTCAGGTAGGCCATCTCCCGGAACCATTGAGCCAGGAACTCGTAGCTGTAGTCGAGACCATGAACGAAGATGGCGGTGTCGGCCATGAAGGTCGTGGTCGTGCCGTGCTCGCTCGGATCGCAGGCGCCGACAACTTCGACCTTGTTGAGCGGAACTCCACGCTCGTACACCTGCCGGTAGATCTTGCCGTCGCGGCGAACCTCGACGCGGCACCACTCGGACAACGCGTTGACGACAGAAGCGCCGACACCGTGCAAACCGCCGGAAACCTTGTATCCGCCGCCGCCGAACTTCCCGCCGGCATGCAGGACGGTCATGATGACTTCCAGCGCGGACTTGTTGCCCTTGGAGTGCTTGTCGACCGGAATACCACGGCCGTTGTCGACCACGGTCACCGAACCGTCGGCGTGCAGTGTGATGACGATCTTGTCGCAGAAGCCCGCAAGCGCTTCATCGACCGAGTTGTCGACGATTTCACGCACGAGGTGGTGCAGCCCACGTTGATCGGTGCTGCCGATATACATGCCGGGACGCTTTCGCACAGCCTCCAACCCTTCCAGAATCTGGATCGAGCTGGCGTCGTACTTCGCCGGTTTGGTTGCAGTTGTGGCCAAAGAAGAGAACTCCTTACGTAATCGAGCGCAGGCCGGTGGGTGCGGCTCGTTCGGATGCAAGCACCTGCGAGCGCTCGCTGTAGAACAGCAGCGATGCAATCCACAGCACGCATCCGACGAATGCGTTTGCAACGATCGCGATCGCCAGACCGGGGGCATTGGTCGCCAACCGGTCCCAGACATCGGCCAGGCCGATGGAAATGAAAATCGAAACGATGACGAACAAGACGGTGACGCCAAAGTTGCGGCGAACCACCGACGAGCTTGCTCTCAATGCCTGCACCGGACCAGCCAGGTCGATCAGCAGCGAGTCGGGTGCAAAGTAGAAAAGCACGTACAGCGCAAGGAAACCGAGCACACCGACGGACACTACGAGACTTTCCAGGCTGACCTCCGCGCCCGAGGCTACGACCATGGCGAAGAGAAAGGGGGCGAGCAGCATCAGCAACATCGCCGCCACTAATAACGCCATGAGTAGGAACCGGCCGCCAACGACCGGACCGAGTCGCGCCCGCTCATCCCAGGTCCGCGTGCGATTCAGACCGGAATCGGCAAGCCAGAGGCCGACGAACCCGAACAGGAACATCGATACCCCGATCATCACCACGGCCGCCAGCATGAGCGCGCCCCAGTTGTCGAGCGCAATCGCGGTTCGCGCGAACGGACGATAGACCTTGTCATTCGTATCAGGAAAAAGCGACGGCACCGCAAACGCCGCCAGGCCAGTCAGATCGACGCTGGACGCTTTCCCGAGTTGCTCGGAGATCCAGTCTCCAGAAGAGGTCCCACGGCTCATCAGCTCGGATCGCAGATGATCGAAGGTGCTTCCCGGAGTGATGCGCCAGCCAAGCAGGTAGTAGCAATCGAGCAGCACAGGGGCAATCATCAACAGCGGCCGAGCAATGACCACATCGGCGGCGGCGGCAATCACTTCCGTGATCGATGCCGGTTTCTTCTGATGCTTCTTGCCGGTGGCTTCGTGCGCCGGAGACGCCATCTGGGCCGGTTGCTCCTCGTCTATTCCCAACCGAGCTCGGCGATCTGGTCTTCATCCATGCCAAAGTGATGCGCGACCTCGTGAATCACGGTGGTCTGCACCTCGGCGTAGAGCTCGCTCGGGGTTGCGGTCGCGCGTTCCAGCGGACCGCGGAAAATCGTGATCTTGTCCGGAAGCGTCAAACCATAGAACGACGTGCGCTCGGTCAGAGGAGTGCCCTCGTAAAGTCCGAACGGGCCATCGTCCTCGCCGCCCCGCTGCTCTATCGCTGGCTCATCTTCGACGACGATCTCGACGTTTTCCATCATCGAATGGATTGCCGCCGGCAGCGAGTCGACCGCTTTGCGAACCATCCGTTCGAACTGCCGTCTGCGCAGGCGCTCTGCAAGTTCGATACCAGAATTTCGCATAGATAATTCTACCGCATTTGCGGACATTTTCCGACTGATTCAGCGATCAGTTTTCGGCGTACGTACGCCCAAATCTCCGTATCAACCCGGCGCGCTCCGCAACGCGCTCGCGAGCAACTGCGCGCCGATCTCCGCCGGTCGCCCTCCACCCTCTCCGCCATGTTCCAGCACGACCGAAACCGCCACCCGCGGCTCACTTTCTCCCGCAAATCCGATGAACCACCCGTGCGGCGTTTCGCCACCGCTCTCGGCGGTCCCTGTCTTGCCACCCACACGGTACCCAGGCAGCAACGCGGAGGCTGCGTAACCCCATTCGACTGCGTCGACCATCAATCCTTGCATGATTCCTGCGGTTTGTTGATCGAGCGCGTCGTGCAGTTTGCTCGGTTCGGAGGAAGAAACGATCTTCCCATTCCGATCCTGCAGGCGTTCCACGAGATACGGCCGCATGAGCACACCGTCATTCGCCACAGCCGCCGCCACGAGCGCCATATGCAAGGGAGTCACCAGCAACTCTCCCTGACCGAACGCGGTGTCCGCCAACGCTGCGCGGGAATCGAGAAAATCGTCGCTCCCCGCAATCTGTCCCCGGCTCACCGGTTCATCGAACGGAATAGGCTCTCCGATCCCGAACGCTGACGCTTGCTCTTCCAGAATCGTCCGCCCAATCTGCAGGCCCACCTGAGCGAAAACGATGTTGAGCGAATAGGCGAACCCATCGGCCAACGTCCACAGGTCGATCGTCTCGTCGGGCCGGTTCGCTTCTTCGATGAAGTGCCCGTCGATCTCGATGAACCCGTTGTCCTCGAACAACGTGTCGGGCGCGACCTCGCCCGAACCGATGCCAGCCGCCGCGGTCACCACCTTGAACGTCGATCCGGGCGGATAGAGCCCCTCGGTTGCCCGGCGAACGAGCGGTCGCGCTGGATCGTCCAGCAGTTGCTGCCAGGCTGCTCGCGCCGGATTGACTTGCGCCTGCGTCACGGCAGCCAGCGGCACGGGATCGACCGCGGGTGAGCTCGCGATGGCGAGAACCGCTCCCGTGGCCGGTTCGATCACGATAGCGGCCCCTGTGCTGCCGCTCAACAATTGCACTGCCTCGCGCTGGATCGCTGGATCGATCGTGAGAACGAGATCGAGTGGTCCGGAGTCGCTCAGTCCGACGCTACCGGCGAGCTGATCGAGCAACGAGCGCCCCCCTTCGCCGGAAAGCGCAGCGTCCCACGTGGACTCCAGTCCCGATTTTCCGTAGAGCAACGGCGAGAAAAAGCCGGCCACGGGCGCCAGCGCGGCATCGCCGTAGAAGCGGGTGTAGATGTCACCCTTTGGTTCCGACCAGGCAATGCGTGTGCCGTCCGCGGCCAGAATCGCCCCGCGCGGGGATGTGAGGTCGTTGCTCGTCTGGCGGGGATTGGCAACCACTTCCTCTGTCGATGGATCAGTACCGACCCGCCCGGCGATCGCGCGTTGCTGAAAAACCGTATAGCGTGCGGCCTGCACCCCGAGGATGATGAGCACGGCGCCTATGGCCGCGGAAACGATGGAAATCTGCCGGTCGATGCTTGGTGGCCGGCAGCGGCGGCTGAACCCGAAGCCGAACGCCACAAGCGCTACCAGCGCCCACAAGAGCATGATGAGACGAGTATCGGTCAACCAATCAGGCGTCATAGCGCGCTCTCGCTTGCCGCTCTCCGATATCCGAGATACGTAAGAGCAAACCGGCAATGCCGAAGGAAACCAACAACGAGCTTCCGCCATACGACACGAACGGCGTAGTCACGCCGGTAAGCGGCAACAACCGAAAGACTCCGCCCAAGATGACCAGCGCCTGGATGGCCAGCGAGGCGGTCAGCCCGACCGCCAGCAGCCGGAGAAACGAGTCGGAGGTTCGCAGCGCAATCATCATCCCGCGGACCGTCAGCACGGCATAGAGTCCCAACAGGGTGACGATGCCGATCAGCCCCCACTCCTCGCCGATCACGGCGACCACGTAGTCGGTCTGAACCTCGGGAATCTGCCACGGTTGCCCCATTCCGGGGCCAACACCCGCAATACCGCCGCTCGATATTGCGTAGTCGGACTGAATCTGCTGATAGCCACCCGTGTAGGGGTGCTGCCATGGGTCGATCCAGTTTTCGATGCGAAGCTGAACCCGGTCGAAAAGGAAATAGGCGAGCAGCGCGCCGCCAACAAATGCCAGAAGCCCGAGCAGCACATACGACGACCGGCCGCTCGCGACGTAGAGCAAGACGAGAAAGAGCAGAAAAAAGAGCAGCGCCGTTCCCAGGTCGTTCAGCAGCACGAGCGCCACCAGGCAAAGCCCCCACATGACGCCCATCGGCGCCAGATAAGGTATCGGCGGCAAGTCGAACCATCCGACCTTCCAGCTCGATCCGATCAACTGCTCGTTCTCGGAAAGGTAGGCGGCCAGAAAAATGACGAGTGCGACCTTGACGAGTTCTGCCGTCTGGATCTGCACCCCTCCGACAGTGATCCACAGCCGCGCGCCATTGACGGTGCTGCCAATGGCCGCGGTGACGACCAACAGCGCAATCCCACCAAACAGCACGCTGTATCGCCAATTGGCAAGAAACGTTGGATTCGGAAAGAAAACCGCAACCCCCCACATGAGCAGGAATCCGGCGACCAGGTAGGCCAGCTGCCGCTCGCCAATGGCGATCTGGAAACCACGCACCTCCTGGAGATCAGGCTGCATGCGCACTGCGACGATGAGGCCAAAACCACTCAGCAACGCGATGACCGGAAGAAGAAATTGGTCCCCGGCGAAATTGCCAAGACGGAACGAGAGGAAGACACCGATCACCGTGGCCAGATAGATCACCAGGGCGCGGAATTCAAGGGAGCTGCGGAAGGAGCCCGGACGCTCTGCGAGATAGACGGCTCCCATCCCAAGCGCGGTGACGACCAGGCTAGCGCCAACGAGAAGGAGATTGGGGCCGTACTGGTATGTCGAAATTGGTCGAATCAACGATGCTCCGGTGGCGGGAGATAGCGATCGGCGATGATGCCGATCTTTTGTCTGGTCAGCGGTGGAATGACCGCTGGATCGGTAACGATCGCTCCGGCCAGCGCGTTTCCGCAACCACAGGTCCGCTCGCCCAGATCGGTCCTGGCAAGCTCGCCAAGGATGGCGCGCGCTGTCTCCAGATTTGCGCCATGGTTCGCGACAACCATGTCGACCGTCACCTCTCCCGCAGCATCGTGCCAAACATCGAAATCGGTCACCATTGCCACGGTCGCGTAGCAAAGCTCGGCTTCCCGCGCGAGCCGCGCTTCCGGCATGGCAGTCATGCCAATGACCGCGCATCCCCACGAACGATAGAGGCGCGATTCCGCCTTGGTGGAGAACTGCGGCCCCTCGATGCAGATATACGTCCCGCCCCTTGCAACTGGACGTCCCACCGCCACCGACGCATCGGCAATCTGCCCGGAGAGTTGGCTGCAGAAGGGATCGGCAATACCTACATGCGCCACAGACCCCTCACCGAAGAAACTGCGCGGGCGCGACACCGTGCGGTCGATGATCTGGTCGGGCAAGACCGCCGTGCGCGGCGGGAGATCCTCACGCAAGCTGCCTACCGCGCTGACCGTCACGACTCGATCGACACCGATCTGTTTGAGCGCGTAGATGTTGGCCTGATACGGCAGCTCGGTCGGAGTCAGACGATGTCCCCTGCCGTGCCGGCTCAGGAATGCGATCTCGCGACCGTCGATTCTGCCGATGGTGATCTCATCGCTCGGAAACCCAAATGGCGTATCGGGAAGCACGCGATCTACGAATTCCAGATCGGGCAAGTCATAAAGTCCGCTTCCACCAATGATTCCGAGCATCCTGCCTCCTTCGGGTTTTCGACCTGAATAGCATAGTTGTTCGGCTCATCGTATGGGTGAGCGCCCCGGCCCCCGTGCTATACTCACCGGCTGTGGTTCTCGGACTGCACGTGTCGCTGTTGTGCGCACGGATACTCAATGGAGGATACGCCTGAATGGCGCTTTCGACGGCTGAAAAGGAAACCATCATCTCGCAGGTGCGAACGCACGAGGGCGACACCGGCTCGCCCGAGGTGCAGATTGCACTGCTCACCGAGCGCATCAACCAGCTCACCGATCATCTGCGCGCAAACAAACACGATCACCACTCACGACGCGGCCTGCTGATGATGGTGGGCAAGCGGCGACGGCTCCTCGCCTATCTCAGCCGCACCGATGTGGAGCGCTATCGCGCCACCATCGCCCGGCACGGACTGCGCAAGTAGCCCGTTGGTGGACCAGCGAGCCGCTCGTTCTGGCAACCCGTTCAGGCTCGCCAACTTGCCACATGGTTCGAATCGCGACGGCTCGGGATCACGCATCCTGAGCCGTTTGCGTTGCCAGACCAGAAAGGAGGCTCTTCTCGTTTCGAAGCAGTCCGTGCTGATCGAGGACTTGGAGCCTGCCGGAGCAGCTCGCCGGCACGCTCCAGCTCCTCCCAGCCGGACCGGACCCGTCGCGGTGACGGGCCTGCGTTCCCACGCACCGGGACCCCAGTGGCTCCCGGCGGAGGATATTCACGTTTATGACAAACAAGCCCAAGGTACATACTGCCAGCGTCGAGATTGCTGGCCGCACACTCACACTGGAAACCGGTCGCCTGGCCGAGCAGGCTCAGGGCGCTGTGCTCGTCAGCTATGGTGAGTCGGTTGTGCTCGTCACCGCTGGTGGTGACCGCACCGCGCGCGAAGACCAGGACTTCTTCCCACTTTCGGTCGACTATGAGGAAAAGATGTACGCCGCCGGAAAGATTCCCGGCGGGTTCATCAAGCGCGAAGGCCGCCCGACCGAGAACGCAATTCTCTCGGCGCGGTTGACCGACCGTCCGATCCGCCCGCTCTTCCCGAAGGGCTACCGGAATGAAGTTCAAATCATCTCGTCGGTCCTTTCCGCGGACCAGGAGAATGATCCGGCGCTCCTTTCGATCATCGGCGCTTCCGCTGCATTGATGATCTCCCCGATTCCGTTCGAAGGACCCGTCGGCGCAGTGCGCGTCGGCATGTTCGACGGCGAGATCGTCATCAATCCCAGCCTGCAGGATCTCGAAGAGAGCGACCTCGACATGGTTGTGGCCGGAACGTCCGACGCGATCATGATGGTTGAAGGCGAGGCCAATGAGATCGACGAAGTCACCCTGATTCGCGCCATCGAGGCAGCGCATCAGGAGATCAAACAGATCGTCGCGACGCAGTTCGACCTGGTCGATGCCGCGGGCGTCGAGAAATGGGACGTTCCTGTTGCCGAGGATGACAAGGAACTCTTCGCCAAAGTCGAGCGCGTCGTCGGCGAACAGCTGCGCGCCGCGGTCAACAACCCCGACAAGGTGATGCGCATGGAGGGGACCGACGAGGTCCGCAAAGGCGCGATCGAGCAGTTCTCCGCCGCAATCGAAGGCGATGAAGCAGCCTACGGATCCAAAGAAGTCGGCGACGCCTTCGACAAGCTGCTCAAAGGCATCGTGCGCGACGCCATCCTGAGCGACGGGCTGCGTCCGGATGGACGTCGTCCGGGTGACATACGCCCGATCTGGTCGGAGGTCGGCGTGCTTCCCCGCACGCACGGCTCGGCCATCTTCACTCGCGGCCAGACGCAGGTCCTCACGATTGCCACGCTCGGTTCGGCGGCCGAGGAGCAGCGACTCGACTCGATTTCGCCCGAGGTCAGCAAGCGCTACATCCACCACTACAACTTCCCGCCGTTCAGCGTTGGGGAGGTCCGGCGCCTGCGCGGCGCAAGCCGTCGCGACATTGGTCACGGTGCGCTGGCGGAACGCGCGCTGAAAGCAGTCTTGCCGCCCGATGCCGATTTCCCGTACACCATTCGCCTTGTTTCTGAGGTGCTGAGCTCGAACGGTTCCTCCTCGATGGCCAGTGTTTGCGGCAGCACCATGTCCCTTATGGACGCAGGCGTGCCGATCAGCGCTCCAGTCGCTGGTATCGCGATGGGGTTGGTCACCGATGCCGAAACCGGCGCCTACACGATTCTCTCGGACATCCAGGGAATCGAGGACGCGCTGGGAGACATGGACTTCAAGGTAGCCGGCACCAGTGAAGGCGTCACCGCGATCCAGATGGACATCAAGATCCGCGGACTTTCCTTCGAGCTCATGCGGGAGGCGCTTGCCCAGGCGAACGCGGGCCGCATGTTCATCCTCGAGAAGATGGCCGAAACGATCAGCGTTCCGCGCGAGGAGCTCTCACGCTACGCTCCTCGCGTGACCACGCTCAAGGTCAATCCGGAGAAGATCGGCGCGATCATCGGCCCGGGCGGCAAGATGATTCGGTCGATTCAGGAAGAGACCGGCACCAAGATCGATATCCAGGACGACGGCACCGTTTCGATCGCATCCACTGATCCCGTTGGCGCTGAAAAGGCCGTCGAGAAGATCCGCAGCCTCACGCAGGAAATCCGCATCGAGAAGGGTGATATCTACAACGGCAAGATCGTCAGCATCATGCCGTATGGCGCATTCGTGGAGCTCGTTCCCGGCCGCGACGGTCTCGTCCACATCTCGGAGCTCTCGGAAGACCCGGCCATCCGCGTTGCGAAGGTCGAAGACCTGTTCCAGGTTGGCGATGAGATCACCGTGATGGTGATCGACGTCGCGCCGAACGGGAAGGTCAGCCTCTCTCGCCGTGCTGCCATTACCGGTGAAATGCCGGAAGAGCGCCCGCGCCCGCAGCGCCGCGATGGCGATCGGGGTCCGCGCCGCGATGGCGGCAACCGGGACCGTGGTCCGCGGCGAGACTAACGGCAACACGCTAAATCGGATCCAGAAGGCCGGTCGCAATGACCGGCCTTCTTGCATGAATGAGCTGGTCAAGGCGCTCAATCGCCTGCGTTGTTGCGTTCTTCCTCTGCGACGCGCGTTTGGAAATTCTGGCCCGAGTCGGTGTACCCCAACCAGCCAAAGGAGACCACACAGAACGTCAGGCATACGAGCAGCGCAACGACGAGCACCCAGATCCAGACACGACGCCCCTGTCTGGGCATCTCTTCCTCTGGCAACGGAGCCATGCGCCAATCGGGAGAGGTTGGGTCGTCCTCGGGCGACAAGCGCTGCGCATCGCTCTGGAGGCCGGCTTGCTCCGGCCATGTCTGCGTTTGTTGCGGATATGAGCGGCTCAGTGTTTCGAGATCGGCGCCGCAATTTTCACAAAATCGACTGCCGGCCGGGTTCCTCCAGGCGCAATTTGGACAGGTGATCAAGGTTCAATCTCGAATGGTTTCATGCAATCGCGCCAAACCGGCATGGGAATTCTACCCTGCAAACAGCATCCTGCTGCTCTCCGT
>JAWKPF010000018.1 GCA_041390825.1 Thermomicrobiales bacterium | reverse complement strand
GACCGGCAGATGAGATCGTTTCGTATTTCGGCACCGTGGTGTCGTCCTATCCGGAAGCGCACTGGGAGGTGAGCGACATCATCGCCACCACCGATCGCGCGGCGGTGCAGTTCGTTTTCCGCGAGTTTTCCGACCGCCTTGGGCGCGAGATGCTATCGGAGCAGGTGGCCATCTTCCGCGTGGTCAACGGCAAAATCATCAGCATCGTCGGCTACTACGACACCACCGAGTTCCGTCGCCTCTTCTGGGACGAAGCGGTTTAGCCGCTCTCCCGATTTTCCCTTGCCTGGCGGACGAGCACACTGTTCTCCGTGGCGGTGGATATTGCTGCGCATTCAGCCTGACCGGTCATGACGATTCGTCCGGTGCGGACGAATCGGAAAGTGCATGGCGCATCTGGCGAAAGCCGAAAAAGGCATACGCCAACAGTGCTCCACCGCCTACAACCATCAACCACATCAGCTGCTCGAAGAACGACCGGGAGTCGTCCACCTGGATGAGAATGAACACGCCCAGGGCGATGATGACCCCGTTGACCCCGATGGCAGCCAGCCGGTCTGGTGTGCCTTCGGGAAGGTACCAGGCCCCCACGATGCCGGCGCTGCCGATCAAGATGAGTCCGCATCCCAAAATGAGTCTGGCGGAGCCAGTCGTCATGTCAACAGCCAACTCGGCCAGAATGAGGGCAATGCCCGCCATCATGGCGATTCCCGCGGAGAACATCCGCAAGCGGGCGCCCATGGCCGGCACCGCCACTGCATGCAACAGTGATTGGTAGATCCAGAAGCCGGAAACGAGTACGAGGATCACCCCGGTCAACCAGAGAAAGACGTTGTCCAGCAGGCCGGGAGAGAGCACACCGATGAGACCGGTGGCCAGGATGACAATGCCAGCCACCGCTGCCGATCTCCAGGTCGTGGCACGGTCTCCGAGGAGATTGGCGTCCAGGAAGTTCTTGGCGTGTGCCAGCAGATTCGAACGGTCGGCAAAGACTGACGCCATGGCGCCGGGTTGGTCCGCTGATTGGGCAGGCTCGGCGGCAGCTACTGTTGCTGGTTCAGGCTGAGTGGCATCCGCCTCGAGCAGCGTTTCGGCTGGCATCGTGCCGAGTAACCATTCGGTTCCCGCCTGGTATCCAGCGATTGTCGATTGTCCCAGCACCTGATTGGCCAGCAGCACGTTTTCTTCACCGATCAGGTCGAGATTGCCGGTCCGCTGCATGCGCTCTCGTGCCTGCGGCGCGACCCCGGTGAGGATGAGCCGGCCACCCTGGCCGCGGAGCTGCTCGGCATACTTGCCGACCACCTTGAAGAAGGTGCTGCCGACCTCCGCTTGTTCGCGGAGCCGCAGGACGACGACCGAGTGGACGGCAGCGGTTGCATCTGGCAGCTTCTCACTCAGGGTTCGCGCGCCGGCATAGAAGAGATTGCCCTCGACATCGAGGACGGTTACCGAGTTGTCTGTCAACGCTTTCGGGGGATCGGAAATGATCAGGCGATTGCCGTCGATCGAGACCTGCTGAATCCTGATATCCGTGCTGGACCGGTAGATGAAGAGAACGCTGGCGACAACGACCCCGAAAATGACGGCCTGCTGCAGCGGCACGACGAGCGTGGCAAGAAAGGTCAGCACCATCGCCGCCATCGACATCGACGAGGTGCGCCGCACCGCGCCGATCGCATCCCATTTGATCGACAGGGCAGCGGCATAGATCAGGAGGGCGGCCAGCGCCGCGTTCGGGATCATGCTCAGCAAATCGCTGAAAACCAGCACCACGATGACAACGACGACCGCCTGGATCACCGCGGCATAGCGCGATCGGGCGCCCGCGCTCACATTCAGCGCGGTCCCCGAGAGCGACCCCCCACCGGCCATTCCGCGGAAGAACGACGAAGCGATATTGGCAATGCCCTGTCCCATGAAGTCGCGGCTATTGCTCGTTTCGCTGCCATCGGGGTTTGGGAACGCCTGCGCCACGCCAGCCGCTTGCAGGAGGCCAACCACGCCGGTTGCGACACCTGCCAGCAGCATGGCTGGCACAACCGAGAGTTCCGGAAGCTGGATCGAAGGCAGCTCGCGGGGAATCTCGCTAACCAGGCTGACACTGGAAAAGTCGAAAATCCATTGCACGGCGGCGGCAGCCGCCAGCGCGATGAGCAAGTTGAACGAAGCGAACCTGGTTCGCCCCAAGAGAACCATCAGCACGATGCTGCCAACCCCTATGGCGGTGGTTGGTATGTCGACATCGCGCAAGTTCGTCAGAAGTTGCGCGGTCTTTTCGAGTTTGGTTCCACCTTCGCCCACATACCCGGTCAGGTCCCACAGCTGCCCCATGATGATGAGGGCCGCAATCCCTGTGAGAAATCCAACCATGACCGCGTTCGAAACGAACTTGATGATCATGCCCAACCCGAGCAGACCCATCGCCAGCTGAAACACGCCTGCGATCAGCGCCACGGCGATCAGCGCGTGAACCCGGTCGTCACCCGTTCTCGTTCCAAGCGCATCTGTCGCTACAAGCGTCATGGCGCTGGTGGTGTTGAACATCATGAGCTGCGTCGAGCAGGTCAGGGCGGCGATCGGTGTTCCGACCATGAGCGTGTAGATGCCATAGACCGGGTTGACTCCAGCCAGCACACCCGACGCCATCCCATCGGGAACATTCGCGATGCCGACCGTGATTGCTGCCAGGCCGTCCTGCTTGCTGACCGGGAGCTTTCTCTTCAGCCCCACGCGCTGGCCCAGGCCGCTCAACGAGTTCTTGATCTGATCCATGCCGGTCGTTACTCCATGCTCGGGCGATCTCTTCGTCTCTGCCGATTCACGTTGGTCGAATCAGCGTGCGTTCGATTGCTGACCGGCACGTCAGCGAACAGGGCTGACGTGGCGTTCGTCCGCATCGTGGCTTTCCGGCCCTGTCAAGCTCCCGCGCTCGACATCCATGGCCTTCATGGGCCGTCTTCTCGCATCGAGCGACGCCGGCAAAGCGACCTGGCGATACGTTGCTTCGTACACACCAAGTAAACACTGCTGGCGCTTGTTCTTGAATGCACCGAACGTGGTATTTGGGACGAGCCCGAGGACGTTCGCAGGGAGAGGCTACCGTGTTCGCTCGAGCCCTCCCGACATTGACCAGCTTCGAGGACGCCGCGTGAGCCGCATTTCGAGCAAGATGGCTGTGCCGCTGGTCGCTCTGACCAACGGCACTGCCATGCTGCTCAGCTGTGGTATACGCAATCGATGCTGTCTACACCGTCTTCAGCATGATCGTCGGTTTTCGTGGCTTCTTCGTGGCGTCGATTGCCAGGCGAGTGGCGACACGCGCCGCCGCCTGATCGAAGGCTTTGGCGGTGGCGGTGTCCGGATTGGCCACCACGATCGGGCTGCCAGTGTCTCCCCCGGCGCGCACGAGCGGTTCCAGCGGAATCTTGCCCAACAGCTCGACATTGTGCTCCCGGGCAATGCGCTCGCCTCCCCCAGTGTCGAAGATATCGTGGTTGGTGCCACACACCGGGCAGACGAAGCCGCTCATGTTCTCGACAATGCCCAGGATCGGCGTCTTGACCTCCTCGAACATCTTGAGACCCTTGAGCGCATCCGCCAGCGCGACGTCCTGCGGGGTGGTGACGATGACCGCGCCCGAAATGGGAATGCGCTGGACGAGGGTGAGCTGCGCGTCACCGGTGCCGGGCGGCAGGTCGATGATGAGATAGTCGAGATCGCCCCAGTCGACATCGTTCAGGAACTGGGTGATCAACTGCGCCACCAGCGGCCCGCGCCAAATGAGCGCCTTTTCTGGGTCGAGAATGAAGCCGATGCTCATCAGCTTCACGCCATGGGCCTCGATTGGGAGAATGCGGTTGTCTTTCATGATCGGGCGGTCGTGCGTGCCCATCATGAGCGGGATGCTTGGACCGTAGACGTCGGCGTCCAGCAACCCGACCTTCGCGCCGGTACGCGCCAGCGCGACAGCAATATTCACCGCCACGGTCGATTTGCCGACACCACCCTTGCCAGACGCGACGGCAACGGCGTTTTTCACGCCCTTGATGGGCTGCGCGTCCATGCGGCCGCCACCGCTGGAACGAACCTTGGCGCTCCATTCGATGTCGACTGTGGTGGCTCCGTTCTGGGTGAGCCGCTCGGTGACATCCTCCTGGATCTTCGGTTTCGAGGTCGAAGCAGGTGTTGGGAGCTCGATGAATACGGTCACGTTGCCGCCATCGACGATCACATCTTTCACCATCTTGAGCTCCACCAGGCTCTGGCCCAACTCCGGCTCGTCGACGGTCTTCAACAGCTCGAGGACGGATTCCTTGTCGAGCGTGGTGTTTGTATCGGTCATGTGAACTTTCTGCGTGGCGCCGCGGTTGAAGGATTTCCGAATCCCGATTCCGCGTGGGAACCCGGGAACTTACAAAGTGTAACTGAGCACTCGGCTCGATTCGGCTTCTCATGTGGGAAGTGCGCCAGTGTCGACCTGTCTGGCGTACAGGCGCACGGTGTCTCTGCATGCCGTGTGCCGCATGCTGCCTGCTATGCACTGGAGGATCCGCCTGCGAACCGAACAATCCTGTGCGTCATTGTTCGGGAACCCGGAGGCAATGCTCGTCGGTTGGGGGAGCCAGATTCTGAGAGCGAATGCCGGGAAGTCTAGACATCGGGTCTCGGGGCCAAAACGCACGCGGGCCCGGCGACGCGTGTCGCCTGGCCCGCCTGGTTCATTCGGGGAGATTCCGAACTAGAAATCCTCGCGCGGCTTGCTGGCGCCGAGATTGCACACGACGAGTGTGTAGACGCCGCCTGTTCCGTCAGAGGTCACCGTGATGTCGGTGATCTTGAGGTTCGGATAGGCCGAGTTGCTGCGGTCCTTTCCGAGCCAGGCGTTCACCTTGTCCATCGCGCCGCTGGCATCGGCCGCCGCGTTCGCGCTGTGGAAGAGGAAAACCCGAGTATCCGCTGGAGACATTTCGCTCACTTGAGCACTCCTGAAGCTCACCGGCCATGTTCATCATGGACGCGGTCTGCCACGACTGGCGCCCGTTCGATCCCTGTGACCGACCGAGCGCCGCTGAGTATACAAGCTGATTTCAGTAGGTTTTACGCAACTCCGCACCAATCCACCAGGAACGACGCCATGGTGCGCGCCAACCGAGGCATGGACGGCAGATCGAGCCATTCGTCCACCGCATGCGCATTGCCGCCTTCCGCGCCATAGCAGGTGGATGGCACGCCCTGGAAGATGTAGTAGCGCATGTCGTTGACAGCTGTTGTCATCCTGGGTTCGAGGGGAAAATCGGTTGCGTCCAGACTGGCGTTCTCGAGTGCGCGGATGAACGGATCGTCCACATCGATCGCGCACCCGTTGGTGTCGAATCCGTCATAGGTGACGACCGGCGGGTGCTCCTCCAGCCACGCATCTCCGGCACAGGCAGCGGCGATGGTCGTTTCGATGGTGCGGTGCATCTCGTCGCGGGACATATCCGGGAAGAAGCTCACCCGGCAGCGAATTTCGCAATACCCTGGCACGGTGCTTGGCCAATCGCCGGCGCGTATGGTGCCGATGTTGAGATTGATCGGGTGATCGATCCCCTCATACAGAGGATGCACATTGAGATTGAGATCGGCATCCAGCTGGTGCAGCGCCTGGATGATCGGCACCGCCTTCACGATGGCATTCACACCGAGGGTGGCCCACCCCGCGTGCGCGGACCGTCCCTGGATGCCGATACGGAACCAGATCACCCCAAGGTGCCCGATCGGAGAACGCCGTCCGACCGATTCGGTGACCAATGCGCCATCGGCTCGATCGCGCAGACTCGCTGCCAGCGATCCGTTGCCCGTGCATTCCTCCTCGATGACGGAATGGATGGTCAGGTCGCCCTTGAGTCGAATCCCGGTGTCTTTCAGCAAGCGTGGCAGGAAGAGATTGGCGGCCACGCCGCTTTTCATGTCGAACGCGCCGCGTCCGAACATCTTGTCGCCGACGATCTCCGCGCCCCATGGATCGTGCGACCATTGATCCACAGGCTCCGCGCTGACCACGTCGATATGCCCGTTCAGGATCATCGATTTTCCGCCGCCAGCACCAGCAATCTTCCCCGTCACATTCGGCCGTCCGGGAAAAGGGACTCCGCTATTGCCCGCGTTTGGTTGCGCATAGATCGACGCATCGAGATCCCAAACTTCGACCTCATCGGCAGAGCCTCGCAGATGATCCGCGACATACTCCTGCACGAGTGCCTCGTGGCCCAGTTCGCTGGGGCGCTTGACCAGTTCCGCAACGACTTCGATGAGTTCGTCGGTTCGCTGATCGATCGCCTCGAAGAGCGTTTGGCGTGCGTTCTCACTGCGTGACTCGGTCGACATTCTTCCCTCGCTCGTTTCGTCCTACGCGACGTTCGCGCCTCAAGTATCCCCGCGATCGCCAATGTACGGATGGCGCGCTTTGCCGCGTACGCAGGAGCAACACCGTGGTACACTCTGCCATCCCGAACGGGGAGCACGGCGCCATAGCCAAGCGGTAAGGCACGGGTTTGCAAAACCCTGATCGCCGGTTCGAATCCGGCTGGCGCCTCCAGAGCCCTCACTTCCCCCAGGTTCGTTCGAGAAACTCCAACACAACCCGGTCGAACGTCTCCGGCTGCTCGTAGCTCGGGAAATGCGCGGTGTCTGGAATCGAAGCGTATTCCGCCGATGGAAGCCGGGCGAGCAGCGTCTGGTTGCTTTGCAGCACATCAGGGAAGTCGTAGGGACCGTCGACGAGCAGCACCGGCTGCGTGATGCGTTCCGGTTCCACTGCCGGATCGGGCAATTCCTCCGGGAGGGGGTGGGCAGCGTGGCGCGCCCATATCTCCTCGTTTGCAGCCCGGAAATAGTCGCGGACATGGGAGGCAGCTTGCCCAGGGCGTCGCCCCTTGCCGTCGACCCAGCCTTCGATCTCGATCTCGTTTGCCAGCGCGTGCTCGCCCCGTTCCCAGGCCGCGTCCGCATCGGTCCAGACGGCTTCGAGTTCTGCCGACGTGACCTCCGGACGTGCCACTGTCGCGGATACGAGCACCAGCGGACCACACCATTCCGGGGCTACCAGCGCCGTGAAGAATGCCTGCGATCCCCCGAATGACGAACCGATCAGCGCGGTGGGTTCCCCGATCTCCTGCTCGATGAAGCGACTAATCTCCTCCGGATAGGAAAACGGACCGCTCGGCGTTCCTGAGTCTCCGTACCCGGGAAGGTCGATCAGGTAGCAGGAGTATCTCTTACCAAAATCCGCTTGTTGCGGTTGCCACATCTGACGGTTGGCGAGTCCTGAGTGAAGAAAGAGCACCGGTTTTCCTGAGCCAATGCGGTCGAAAGCGATCAAGCACGTTCTCCAACGATAAAGCGGACGTCCAGGTCATGTACGTACATAGTACTAGCGTCGCGCATGGAGATGCCGATCACACTATGTTCGCGGACGCTTCTGCTCACTACTATCGAACCAGCCGCCGGGGTGCGTGCCCGGCGTCATCGTTCGATGGTGGGAGCGAAATCGCCGAATGCTCGCCAGGCGTGTGCTGCTCGTGAATCAACAACCAGTCTTCCGATCTGGTCTCCGGATGGCGGTAGAAGCCGCCGGTGGCTTTCTCGTGGTGGGGGAGGCGTCGAGTGGCTACCGGGCCATGCAAGAGGCGGAACGCACCAAACCGAGCCTGATGCTCGTAGATGTCGATCTGGCCGGCATGAGCGGCTATGCCATCGTGGCCGCGTTGCTCCGCGCCGCGCCCGGGAGGTCAGCTGTGCTCCTCTCGGAGGATGTCGATCATGATGTCTATGATCGCGCTCTGGCGTGCGGCGCGGCCGGAGCGGTCTCGAGCCGTCTGTCAGCCGATCAGTTGGCGCGCGCGTTGCGGCGGGTGGCGCGGTCGCAGCCGCTCTTCTGGGAGCCTGAGACGCCCCCGGCGCGGCCGAACCCACGAATTCGGGGAGGGATGGCGCCGCCGGGGCTGACGTTACGTGAGCTCGAGGTGCTCGATTGTGTCGCGCAGGGGTTCTCGAACAGAGAGATCGCGGACGCTTTGTTCGTCAACGAGCAGACGGTCAAGAATCACATGACGTCGATCTTTCGGAAGCTGGATGTCGATGACCGGGTGCAGGCGCTATTGCTTTCGATCAAGCGGGGGTGGGTCGACTTCAGTGCAGGGTAGGTACTGAGTCTTGCGGAACGCGAACGGGGCGACGGTATCTGCCGTCGCCCCGTTCCATGCCATGAACTGTCGCTGCGAGCGGTTACTCCGGCGAGAGCAGAGACCCTGCTGTCCAACCGGTGGTGCCGTTGTAGGTCACCCGGAACCACGACTGCCCACCGGAGTAGACCGGCGTGTTGTTGGCGATGAAGACCGTCGCGCCCTGCGGAGCGCTGCCGATGATGGTGCCGCTGCTGCTGGCGGTCGCGCGAATGTTCGCCGGACCGTCCGACACGACAGCGTAGTCGCCAAGATAGAGACCGCCCTGGAAGAAGGAGCCGGCCACGTATCCGGTCGTGCCGCCGGCGGTGCGCACCGGGTACCAGGTATAACCGCCCGATGTGGTCGGAACGCCAGTCACGCGGACCGCCTGATAGATGTTCAGGGTCATGACCACCGGGAAACTCGTGCCAGCGCCCGAGCGCATGTTCACCGGAGGATCGTTGACCAGAATCCAGGACTGCACGCCAAATGCGCCAGACGGCGGCGGTGTGCTGGAAAGATCGAGATAGAGTCCCGCGATCCAGCCGGTCAGCGATGTGGCGTACTGGATCTGGTACCAGGTGTAGCCATTTGCAGTCTGGGGTCCTCCGATGACCTCAGCCAATGCCCCGGTGTCCAACTGATCGATGATCGAATACGTGGTTCCCGGGCCACTGCGGATGTTCACGTTGTTCGACGTGACCACCACATCGTCGCCAATGATGAACCCCACTTCGCCGAGGAACTCACCGGCGACATAGCCGTTGGTGCTGTTGGCAGTGACATACCACCAGTTGTAACCATTGGCGGCGGTGGGGCCGCTGATGACCTGGACGAGCGTGCCCGTGGAGAGCACCTGCACGATGGTTCCGCTTGTGCTTGGCGTCGCTCGTTGATTGAGCGGCCCGTTGAGCACCATGGCGTCCGTTCCCGGCGTGATCGCCGCGGCTTCGACCGCCTCATCCTGCGCGCTTACCGAGCTCGCGCTCCAGCCCGTCGATACCCCCATGATCGCGATGAGCGCTGCCAACAGCACGACGCCCACGCGATTCTGTACCCCAAGTCTCCGCATCGCTCCCTTGCCTCCAGTAGATGCGGTTACGCCCCCCAGCGCTTGGCATCCGCGGTCGTATCTGTTTCACTCGCTATCGATATTGCGTACCGCGGCGACCCCGGTGAAATCGCAGTACGATCGTGTGGCCGAATTCGAGCGGGGACGTTGGGCTGGCCAGCGTTCTCGGGAAACGGACGACAACGGAATCGACTATCGAGCGAACCTACATGCGCAGTATTGCAGATCGTTGACTCGATGGCAATCATCTGTGCGCGCGTTGCTCGAAATCTGGGAGTTTGCTGGCTCAAATGGGAACTCAGATGAAAATAGTGCGAACGTTCGCGGTATCCGACCGATGGCGAAACCGGTGGCCTGGAGCGGTTGCTGGCTGCATGCTGGTGACCGGCGTGGCCAATCCGGCCACCGCTGCTGCCCTCGAGACACGAATCGAATCGATCGAGCATGGGCTGCGCGAGCGGTACAGCAGCCTTGACCGTGCGGCAATCCGCGCGTTGCCGCCATTCGACGCATACGACCGTTTCTACAAGCAGTTTGGGCAGAACTACCATGTTCTGCACCAGGTCGAGTCGGTTGCTCTGAAGGGAAAGCCGATTCCGAGACGGGCGGCGCTGGTCGAAGCCGCGTTCGCCGAGGAACTGCAAAGCGGCTTGCTCACCGCGATGCATGATGCAGACGCGATTGGCCCAACGATCTTGACCGATGCCGCCACCGGCGCCGAGACCTACACGCTCTACAACGGCAAGGAGGCCGTGCTCGATCCGGACGACATGTTCATGCGAGATGAACAGGGCATCCTGACGTCGGTCATCAAGGGGCCAGCCGCATACGGCCTGGTGACGCCAGAGACGACCAGTGTGGCGGTCTGCATCTATGCGCCGGTGGGCATTGGCAAGGATCCCGTGCGGACGCACCTGGAAGCAATTGCCGAAAACATGCGGACGGTTACGGCGACTGCCGAGGTGCAACTGCTCGAGGTCATTCAGGCGTAACCCGGACAGCGCCTCGACGCTCTGGTGTCTCGTTTGCGGTGATTTCGCGTGTTGCGATGTCGCTTCGGAAGTGCATTCCCTCGAACGAGATGGTTTCCACTCGGTCGTAGGCACGTTCACGTGCCTCGGCCAGGTCCACACCCGTGCCAACGACGGTCAGCACGCGGCCACCAGCGGTCACGATATCCCCATGCGCGTCCTGGCGTGTCCCGGCCTGGAAGACGACGGTTCGGTCGACCCGCTCTTCGAGCCCTTCGATACGTTGGCCGGTCTCATATGCGCCAGGATAGCCACCAGCGGCCAAGACTACCCCGACCGCAGCGCCGTTCGACCGATCGATCGACTCCACGGTGTGCAGTTCTCCGGTCGCGGCGCGATAGAGCAGGTCCGCAAGATCGTTCCGCAGCAACGGGAGCATGACTTGGGTTTCCGGATCGCCGAAGCGGCAGTTGAACTCGATGACCTTTGGGCCGTCGGCTGTCACCATCAGCCCCGCATAGATGACTCCGATCATCGGGGCTCCCGCGGCGCGCATCGCGGCGGTGGTGGGCTCGATGATGGTGGTCATGATCTCGTCCAGGAGCTCGGAAGTTGCGAATGGGGCGGGCGAATAGGCGCCCATGCCGCCCGTGTTCGGTCCCGTGTCGTTATCGCCGACGCGCTTGTAGTCACAGGCATTGGAGAAGAGCCGGGTCGTGACGCCGTCGCAAAGCGCGAAGACCGAAAGCTCGGTTCCGGCAAGATACTCCTCGATCAGGCAGCAAGCGCCAGCCTCGCCAAGCGAGCGGTCCAGCAGGAACGAACGAAGCGCGTTCTCGGCGGCTTCTCTCGTCTGAGCAACGACCACACCCTTGCCAGCTGCCAGGCCATCGGCCTTGATGACGACAGGAAGCCCGAACGGTGTGAGCTCTGAAAGCGCGGTGTCGAGGTCGGAAACGGCCACGCTGCGGCCGGTCGGCACACCAGCCGCCGCCATGATCGTTTTGGCCCAACGCTTGCTAGTCTCGATCTGCGCGGCGGCTCTGGTGGGACCAAAGCACGGGATTCCGATCCTGCCGATTTCATCGGCGAGGCCGAGCGAAAGCGGAGCCTCCGGACCGACAACGACCAGGTCGATTTCGAGCTCCTGCACCGCATCGACGATATCCCGCACGTCGTCGGCGGCAAATGGCAGATTGCGCGCGACATCGTTCGTGCCTGGATTCCCCGGCGTGCAGAGCAGCTCGCTGACCAGCGGGGATTGCGCCAGTTTCCAGCAGAGCGCGTGCTCACGCGAACCCCCACCGACCACGAGGATCTTCACACCGGCTTCCTTTCCTGATCAGTCGGATCCGCGCCGATTGCGTTGGTTGCGACTACTTTGGGTTGCGGTCGAATGGATGGCGCTTCGGCCGCACCAACCGCCAGAACCCGTAGATCAAGAGCGCCGCCAGGACTCCGGCTCCGAGGGCGATCGCAAGCGCGCGATCGTCGATATCGGCAGGTTCCGCCTCGGGCTGTGCCTGGAGAGAGCCGCTCACCTTGACGGTGGGCGATGCTGCCGGGGACGAGACCGGAGATGCGACCGGGGTGCCAGATCCCGTCACGGTGAACTGGAACGAACCCGACTCCTCATCACCGTCCTCGGCCGACTTCGAGGTCCAGGTCACGGTGTAGACGCCACCAGGAAGACCGGCCTTCAGCGCGACGGTCAAATGCTTTCGATCCGGGTCCATCAAGTCGAGTTCGGCATCGCCCTCGTGCACTGCTGTGCCAGCCGCGTCGGTGACTTCGATCTTCGACCCTTCGGCGATCTCTTCGGTGAACCAGATCTCGATCCTGATCGGGGCGGTTTCGAGTTTCGCGTCGGATTCAGGGAGCGAACGATCCAGCTCTGCATGGGCCAACACGCCAGAAGCTCCGGTGACGAAGCTGAGCAGCAGAAGCGCGATGGCGAGAAGTTTTCCGGGTTTCATGACATCCTCCCGCGTCGTATCGGTGGCAATTCTACCTGTCGTCATGAGACAGGATGGCGTTCGATGCACCAGCAGGCGTCCTCGGTCACTGTCGATCAGCACTGAACAAGCTGCCGCGCATCCGCGTACCGAAGCGTCCATGCGCGCTCGTCAACGGGCCGATCCTGGGCGCGATTCGGATCGTGGGCCGGGCTCCCCAAATGCATGTGCCAAGGGCCGCTGATGCGGCCCCCGGTCGTTGATCTGGACTGGCGGGAGCTGCGGGCGCCTAGTAGTGAATCTCCACACGGGTGCCGACATCGGCGATGCCGTAGAGCCACTCGGCGAAATCCATCGGCAGGTTGATGCAGCCGTGGCTCATCGGCGTGCCGAAGTTGTCATGCCAGTATGTGCCATGAATGGCGTGTCCCATGTCGGTGAAGTACATGACCCATGGGACATCCGGCACGTTGTAGTACTCGCCCCCCAGGACCCCTTCCATCGTCTGGAACTCCAGCTTCGAGTTGATGTAGAAGGTGCCTGGCGGTGTGTCGAACCCCTCGCGGCCCGTGCTGACGTAGGTTTCGGCCAGCACGATGCTGCCGTCCCAAACCGTCATGTACTGGGCGCTCAGATTGACTTCGATCCAAAGCTCACCAGACACGCCCTGTGGCTCGGGTTCAGGCTCTGGTGTTGGCGCAATGAAGAGGTCTTCGGAGTAGGTGGGATAGTCGCTGGTCGGCGTCCCGGTGGTGTCGAGGTTGTACTGCTTCGCCAGGATCGAGCCGACCGGCAACATGTAGACGCCATCGATTTCGGACCAGGCGAGCTTGCCGCGTTCGAAGACCTGATAGCGCACGCCCTTGCTTCCCTGGAACTCTTCCGAAATCGGATTGCCCAGATAGTCCGCGCCACCGGTGCTTTCCCAGAAATCCTTGAATCCGTGCTGCACCGTGTGGCGGGTTTCCGGAACATAGGTCCGCGTGGCGCTATCGGGCTGCGCGGCTTCGGAGTCGGAAAGCGGAACCCAGGCGCGCGTTTCGTTCGCGAGATAGGACAGGGTGCCCACGCCCGAGCCTTCGCCGGACAGGTTCGGAACCGTGCGGAAGACCGTGACTGGCTTCAGTTCCGCTCCGATGTTGCCGAGGTGGACGACAATGCCGTCCGGGTCTTCGGGAACGTATTCGAAACGGGCGTACTCGTAGTACTGCACCGTGTGACCGTCTTCAGTGAGTTCCGCGGTGATCGGATTGCCATAAGCATTCGCACCGCCGCCGGCCCGCCACTGATCGAGGAAAACGCCATCGATTGTCTGGCCGGTTTCCGGAATGAAGACGGTCCGTGGGGCAGACCAATCAGACTGCGCAGAAGCCTTGACCGGAAATGCGATCAGGGCAATGAGCGGAACGAGTAGACCAAGGAATGCGAGTGCAGCGACACTCGTAGCCGATACGCGCCGTGTGGCAGCGCGTGTTCCCCCAAACGCCAGCATAGTCCCCCCGAGACATACTTGGACGAAGGCGGCCAGCGCCATGATGTGGCAACCGGTGCGCCGGTAGGCATGGAAAACGCCCGGCGGCTCGAACTTTCCGCGCCGTTGCGGAAGATACCGAAGCGGCGGGCCCGAAAGGCAGGGTCGACGTGCAGGGGTATCGACTTTCGAGTGATGGGCGTCGAACGACCACGGGCCGCATGGTAGCACGCCGAACCGCGAATTCAAGCCGGATAACCGGAATTCATCGAAAATTCAGGTTCGATCGAGCTGAAAGTCGAGACTGATATCGAGCGACGGGGCCGAATGCGTCAAGGCTCCCGATGAGATGAGATCGACCCCGGTTTCCGCCACAGCACGCAGTGTTGCGAGCGTGATCCCTCCAGAGGCTTCCACCAGGGCGCGGCCGTCGACCAGACTCACAGCCTCCCGCATCTCATCCAGCGACATGTTGTCGAGCATGATGATGTCCGCCTGCGCGTCCAATGCCTCCCGCACGCCTGCCAGGTCGACAACTTCGACCTCGATCTTGGACGTATGCGGGGCACGGCGCTTCGCGGCGGTCACCGCGTCACGAATCGGGTGATCTCCGCCGATAGCGGCAAGATGGTTGTCCTTGATGAGCACCGCATCGCCCAGGTTGAACCGGTGATTGCTGCCGCCACCATGACGTACGGCAGCTTTCTCCAGATAGCGCAGACCTGGTGTCGTTTTTCGCGTGTCGATGACTAAGGCATTCGTGCCCGCGACCTGCGCGACATATTCGGACGTGATCGTGGCGATACCTGACAGGCGCTGGATCAGATTGAGCGCGGTTCGCTCCGCTGCCAGGATCGAGCGGGCGTTGCCGGAAATTCGCGCCAATGCGTCGCCTTTGGTCACCCGGTCGCCGTCTGCCACGAATGGCTCGAACCTCACCGTTGGATCGACCCGGGTGAAAACGGTCTGCGCGGTCGTCAAACCGGAAATGACTCCGTCCTGCTTCGCAAGCATGATCGCCGTTGCCCGACGATCGGCGGGCACGGTCGATTCGCTGGTGATGTCACCCTGCGCGAGGTCTTCGCGCAGCGCCAGGTCGATCAGTTCCAGTGAGGTGTCGTAGCGCATCGGTCTAGTTCAGCGTCAGCACGTCGCGGAATTGGTCGTCGTTTTCGAACGGACCGATCAACGCGAGGCTCAACAAGTCGGACCGGAAAAGCTCCTTCGAGAGTTCATGCACCTGCTCGGCGGTGACGGCCTCGATCTTGGCTGTTACCTGCTCAGGCGTGAGGATTTCGCCATATACGAGTTCTTGCGAACCGACCCAGCTGGCCATCGAGCGGCTGTCTTCCAGGCCCATGAGCAAGCGACCCTTGCGCAGCTCCTTCGTTCGGTCGAGTTCGTCCAGCGGAACGCCCTCATCGCGCAGGCGGGCGAGCTCGTTGCAGATCGCGCCAATCGCCTCCGGGACCCGTTTGATGTCCGTCCCGGCGTAGATGACCCCCTGGCCGACATCTTCATAGGGTCGGAAGTAGCCGTAGACCGAATAGACGAGACCGCGTTTCTCGCGGATCTCCTGGAAGAGCCGTGAGCTCATGCCGGAGGAGAGAATCGCTTCGATGGTTCCTTGCACGTACCGCCGTTCGGTCGTAAAGGGCAGGGCAGGCATTCCGATGCAGAGATGCGCTTGTTCGGTCGGCCGTTCGAGGACATGCAGCCGTTTCTCGGATTGCTCGACCTTGGCGGGCACATAGGTGTCCGGTTCACCATAATGTTGCAGATTGCCAAAGTACTTTTCGGAGAGCTCGACGATGTGGTTGTGTTCCACATCGCCCCCAGCCGCGACCACCATGCGCTTGGGCAGGTAGTTGCGCTTCCAAAAATCGACCATTTGCTCGCGTGAGATGGCGTTGACTGTTTCGACCGAACCAGCAATAGGGCGGCCGACCGGATCGGTCCCCCAGATGACTTCGTCGATGATCTCGTGCACGAGCTCTTCCGGCGAGTCCTCGGTGCCGCGAATCTCCTCCACGATGACCGAACGTTCCTTGTCGAGCTCGGCAGCATCGATCAACGAATCGTTCAACATGTCGGCGAGGACATCGAAAGCCAGATCGGTCTTGGTGCTGGGGACCTTCGCCCAGTAGTTGGTCGATTCCCGCCCTGTGCCCGCGTTGAGGATGCCGCCCACGCCCTCGACCTCTTCCGAGATCATCATGGCGTCCGGGCGCTTGGTGGTGCCTTTGAACAACATGTGCTCGAGAAAGTGAGACACGCCCGCGACTTCCGGCTGCTCGAAGCGGGAGCCGACATCGAAATAGAGGATCAAACTCGCCGATTTCACCCCCGACATGGGGCCGGTGACGACGCGCACGCCGTTATCGAGCACGGTCTTGTCATACGGGAAGGACAATGAGCAGCTCCTTTTAGTTCCCTGTGTGTTCAGCGGCAATCGCCCGATCGACCGCTTTGAGCAATATCGACAATGCCTGGAACGCCGCCTGGTCGATTACGCGCGCACGGTCACCTTCGAAATGGAATTCGAACGCTTCCAGCCAGGTCGGTGTTGCAATACCAATGTAAACCAGACCGACTGGCTTGCGCGGTGTTCCGCCAGTGGGGCCCGCGATTCCAGTCGTGGAAACGGCAATTTCGCTGCCGATTACCCTGCGCGCGCCGAGCGCCATTGCCCGCGCGCACTCCGGGCTGACCGCGCCTCGTTCGTCCAGCACGGACTGGGCCACGCCCAACACGTTGTGCTTGACCTCGTTCGAGTACGAGACGACTCCACCCAGGAAATACTCCGAGCTGCCCGAAACCGACGCGATTCGGGATGCCACCGTCCCGCCAGTGCACGATTCGGCAGTGGCGATGGTGGGGCCGGAGCGCGATGCCAGCAGATGGTTCAGCTGGATCTCGAGTGGTTCGGGCATCGTCGTGGCTAACCTTCGGTCTTCATGTAGCGGAAGTCTTCGGCATATGCCACCGGGGGGGTGCGCTTGGCGCCGTCACCCGCCGCCCACTTGCGAAGCGTCGGTCCGGGATCCCAATCGCCCATCTGGCTCTTGTGTTGCCGTAACGCCTCGATCTTGCGGTCGATGACATTGGTGATATCGACCCAAACATCGGCCTTCTCTGAGGTGGAGATGTAGACCTCTTTGATCTTGATCGGCTCCAGTCCTTCCTCCAGCAACTCCGGAAAGTAGTTTCGGTTGCCTGCAGCCGGGAACACGGCTTCGATCGCCGCAACGGCGACGGCGCGGTGATCGGGATGATTGATGTACTCATTTCCAAAGAACCAGCTCGTCGGGTCCTGGCAGACGACGACATCGGCACGGAACTGGCGAATGACCCGTACCAGATCTCGCCGAAGCGCGAGATCGGGAACCACCATGCCGTCTGGCCGGTTGAGCTGGACGAACGTTCCAATGCCGAGGATCGCGTTGGCAGCCAGTTGCTCCTGGTGACGCGTCTCTCGCAACTTGTCCGGCGTCATGGCCGGATCGTCACTACCGCTGGATCCGTCGGTGACGACGCAAAGGCAGATTTCCTTCCCTTCGTCTGACCAACGCGCGGCCGTTCCGCCACTGCCGAATTCCATGTCGTCCGGATGAGCGGTGATGATGAGAACGCGATTGCCTTCCGGAATCTCACGCGGAACGACCTTGTCTTCGTCCAGATCGGCCTCGGCCCGAATCTCTGCTTTCAACTCTTCCGCCACACTCGACTCCTCGTTACATTCATGCTCGTTCGGCGATCGGCCAGACCATCGGAGAGGATACCAGCGCTTCGGCAAGAGCTTGACATCGTGCGATTCGACGACCAGCATTCGGATAGACGGAACGCCGTCGAAGGCGTTCGTACGACGAGGCAATCGTGTCAGCACCCAGTCATCGACCTTCCAGGGAGCGGTCCGCGGACGATCTTCCTCATGTCAGCCATGCCATGGAGGACTATCTCAAGGCCGCGTATCGGTTGAAGATGGACGGGAAACCAGCGACCACGCAACTGCTGGCCGATGAGCTTGGCGTGTCCGGGCCATCGGTGACGAACATGGTCAAACGGCTCGACGAGATGCGTCTTGTCAGGCACACGCGCTATCAGGGTGTGGAGCTCACTCCTGCCGGTGAGAAGATCGCCCTCGAAGTCGTGCGGCACCACCGGTTGCTCGAGCTCTATCTGGCGGAAACCCTCGGCTATCCCTGGGATCAGGTGCATGACGAGGCGGAGAAGCTGGAACACCATGTCTCCGACGAGCTCGAAGCGCGCATGGACTTGTTTCTGGGGTTTCCAACGCGAGATCCGCATGGCGATCCGATACCCAGCCGGGATGGCGTGGTTCCGGAAGACACCGATCTGTTGTTGGCGGACCTCGAGGATGGATTGCCGGCAACCGTTGTGCGGGTCTCGGACCGCGATCCGGTCCAGCTTCGCTACCTGGCCGAACTTGGACTCATCCCGGGCGCGCAGGTGACGATTCTCGAACGGCTCCCGTTCGACGAACTGACTCGCATCGAGGTTGGCGCGCAGACGCATGTCATCGGCCGCCAACTCTCCCGGTCCGTCTGGGTCGAACGCCCGGAGTGATCGATGCCCAGTGTCGAAGCGCCAGGTGCACCAGTCCTCTACCGATTGGAGTCTTTCGACGCCAGCAAGAGGAGTCCTGTGACCGTTTCCTTGCGGCGGAAGAACTGTCGAATCTCGTTCCAGAGATCGGGGTACTTGCGGTAGAGCTCCAACAGTTGCGGGCTGAACTCGATGTCGCCCTGCGCGCGTTGCTCCGTCATGAACTCGGTCGAAAGCAGGTCTGCCAGGAAGATCGGACCAACATCGACGAATTTTTCCCGATAGTAGGCATGGAGGCGCGAGATCTCTTCGAGGTCGAGCGGCCGTCCCTGGTCGTCTGAGAACGCCGCCCGCCAATCGACCGCGGCAAGCAACTCGCTCAAGAGGTCGATGCGTTCCCCGGCTCGCGCCCGCGCAACGAGCTCGACGATCTTCTGCCGGTCGAGCGGCAGCTCATGCGGAGTCTCGGGTAGTTGGGACGAAAGCTCGTCCGGCAATGCCTGGCGAATATCGAAGCTCATGCACTTCCTCCTGCATCTGTGCGCAATTCAGGAGTTGGCGTACGTACAGATGTATTTTGCCGAATGGTCGAATTGGTGCGCATAACGTCCGCGATCGGGTTCGCGGAGGCTGCGCAGAAGTTGTCATAATTCGATTGTCGTAGCAGCTGCGTGCTACACTTTCCCATAATTTTGACGCTCTCATTCCTGTATCAGCCACATGCGTTCAGCGATGAGTTTGCAGGCAAATCGCGATGCTCAGGCGTGTAATCAGAACGCCGATGGAGACTCCAACTGATGATACGTCCTTTGGCTGCCCTCTTTGGGTTCTTTAGCCGGGACCTGGGTATCGACCTCGGCACCGCCAATACGCTCGTCTATGTTCGTGGCAAGGGAATCGTCATCTCCGAGCCATCCGTGGTTGCCATAGACACGAAAACAAAGCGTGCGTTGGCTGTGGGGGTCGAGGGCAAGGCGATGGTCGGCAAGACGCCGGAGAGCATCATTGCCGTGCGGCCGTTGAAAGACGGCGTGATCGCAGATTTCGACACCGTCGAGATGATGCTGCACTACTTCATCCGCAAGGTTCACATGCAGCGCATGATGGCGCCGCACCCGCGCGTGGTGATTGGTATCCCGTCCGGTGTGACCGAGGTGGAAAAACGCGCTGCCAAGGACGCGGCGCTTTCTGCCGGAGCGCGCGAGGCGTACACCATCGAAGAGCCGATGGCCGCGGCGATTGGGGCGGGGCTCCCGATCAACGAGCCGATTGGCAGCATGATCGTGGACATCGGCGGTGGAACCACCGAAGTTGCAGTCATCTCCCTGGGCGGTATCGTGGTCAACCACTCGATCCGCGTGGCAGGCGACGAGATCGATGATTCGATCATTCAGTACGCCCGGCGCGATCACAACCTTGTCATCGGCGAGCGAACGGCGGAGAACGCCAAGATCGCCGCTGGTTCGGCCTATCCGCTCGAAGAAGAGATTCGCGTCACCTTGCGGGGACGCGACTTGCTCACAGGCCTGCCGAAAGCGGTCGAAGTCAGCTCGGTGGAGCTGCGTGACGCGATCTCCCAGCCGGTGAACACGATTGTCGAGCTGGTCAAAACCGCCATCGAAGAGACGCCGCCGGAATTGGTGGCCGACATCATGGAGAACGGCATCGTGCTCGCGGGCGGCGGCGCGCTGCTGCATGGACTCGACCGGCGGCTCCAGAACGAACTGCGCATGCCGGTCTATCGGGCCGAGGATCCCCTTACCTGTGTGGCGCGCGGAACGGGGCGCGTGGCCGAAGCGTTGCATCTGTATGAGCGCGCGCTGGCCGGCGGTCAGGAGCTACGGCCCACAGGCTAGCCCCTGCGCGACCTGACATAAATTCGGGATTTTGTCGAAGAATTCGGCCCTGAATGCTATGCTGCCATGCCCGCCGCGTCTTGCGCGCACATTGGCGCTGACGCGTGGTTTTCCGCATCGAATTCCGAGGTTTGTATCTTGTCCACGATTGGAATCCGGCAGACGATCCTGCTCGTGATCCTCTTCATCGTGGCTGCCGTCGCGCTGATCGCGCTCGACAACAGCTCCGCGCTGGCTCCGTTGCGCAGTGGATTGCGGGGAACGGTCGACCCGGTCGTTTCCTGGATCGACCGCGTCACCGACCGTGACGGCGAACCGACACCGCTCGAAGTCCAGCTCGAGCAGGTCACCAAAGAACGAGACGAACTCAAGGCCGAGAACGCCCAGCTGAAGGCGGAACAGGCCGCGGTGGCGCAACTCCAGGATGTGCTGGGTGTGCAGGAGGCCCATCAGGAATGGAACTTGCTCGTCGCCAAAGTCATCAATCCTGATCCGAGCGGGTTGCAGAAGCTCGTCACGATCGACAAGGGATCGGCGGACGGGATCAAGGTTGGAATGGCAGTGGTCGATCCCAACTATCTGGTCGGTGTCGTGACCGAAGTCGATGAGCACACGGCCCGCGTGACGCTGGCGATCGATGCCACGTTTGCCGTGGGCGCTGAGCTGCAGGATTCGAATGCCACGGGTATCGCATATGGGCAGTGGCAGAACGGTGGCCGCATGGAGATGCGTCACGTGAGCCGCGAGATTTCACCCAAGGATGGCGAGATCATCGTGACGTCTTCCGATACCGCGCAGATTCCTCCCGCCATCATCATCGGGCAGGTGACCGGCGAACCGTCGATCGACAATCAGTCCGACTCGCAGACGATTCAGATTCTGCCCGCCACCGATTTCGACAATCTCTCGATCGTCGCCGTCATCGTGAGCGTGGGGGAGGAGAGCAGTGGCTCCTAAACCGTCGCTTGGCGGTGTGCGCCAGGCTGCGTCGATCTCCGCATCCAAAGCGACTCTCGAGGTCTTGCGGCGCTCGGGCCGGGGTGGCACAGCGGCGCCCGGGCTGGTCGCATTACAGATCGACCCTCAGGTCGTGTCCAAGATCGCACGCAGGTTGCCGCATGGGGCGGTGGTGGTGGCCGGGACAAACGGCAAGACGACCACGTCACGGATGATTGCCGACATCATCGAGGCCGCTGGACTGAAGGTGATTCACAATCGCTCCGGGTCGAACCTGGCGCGGGGCGTGGCGGCAACCTTCGTGCAGGGTTCGTCGTTGACTGGGATGCCGGACGGTGAGATCGCGGTCATCGAATCGGATGAGGCAGCGCTGCCGGAAATTCTCCGGCTCGTCAACCCCAAGCTGCTGGTGCTCAACAACCTCTTTCGCGACCAGCTCGACCGGTATGGCGAGCTGGACACGGTTGGCCGCAAATGGAAAGCCGCGTTTGCCACATTGCCAGCATCGACTCGTTTGATCGTCGATGTGGACGACCCCACGCTGGCCACAATTACCAACGGCTTGACCGCGGCGCGTTCGACATTCGGTTTGTCTGCCCCGGAGCACAAGCTGGCTGAACTGCCACACGCCGCGGATGCGGCGGTCTGTCGAAGCTGCGGCGCTGATCTGTCCTATCGCGAACTCTATCTCGGACATCTGGGCGACTGGTTTTGCCAGAGCTGCGGCGCAGCGCGTCCAGCGCTGGATGTCGTGGGCAACGATGTACGGCTCGACGCCATGAATGCCCTGACGATGACGGTCACCGCGACCGATGGGCAGATGTTGCAAGACGCAAACGTGCATGTGCCCGGAATCTACAACGCCTACAACGTCACCGCCGCGGTGGCCACTGCGTTCGCGCTCGGCATTCCGTCCCACACCATTCGGAAAGCGCTCGATGCGTTCCAGTCTCCGTTTGGACGTGCCGAGCGGGTGCACTTCGAGGGACGCGACATCTCGATTGCGCTGGTAAAGAACCCGGTTGGCTTCAACGAAGTGCTGCGCACCATCACCGGGGGTGGCAGCGAGCTGGGCGCGCCCACCTTGATCGTCATCAATGACGAGTTCGCGGATGGGCGGGATGTCTCCTGGCTCTGGGATGTCGATTTCGAAATGCTTGCCGCCGGAGCGCTTCCCATCGCGACGGCTGGAATCCGTGGCGCGGATATGGCGAATCGGCTGAAGTACGCCGGTGTGGACGAATCGCGCATCGTCGCGCTGACCGGACCTATCGAACGCGCGCTGAAGGACTTCCTGGCGAAGACGAGCGCGTCGCCGGAGGTTTCGATCTTGCCAACCTATACCGCGATGCTCGCGATCCGCGAGGCGCTCGGTGATGCCGGCGCGGTCGATCGGTTCTGGGAGGAATAACCATGAGCAAGAAGCGCACGCTCCGTATCGGTTGGCTGTATCCCACCAAGATGAACATCTATGGTGATCGGGGAAATGTCATCGTGCTCTCGCAACGTGCTGCCTGGCGCGGGATCGAGGCAGATGTGATCGGTCTCGATATTGGCGACGCGATCCCTGATGACATCGATGTCTTCTTCTTCGGGGGAGGGCAGGACCAGGAACAGATCGCGGTCTCGAACGACCTGGCCGGAAAGAAGGGGGAGCAGTTGAGATCGGCCATCGAGCGGGGCGCCGCTGCTCTGACGGTCTGCGGCGGGTATCAGCTCTTCGGGCACGCATATCGGCCGCACGACGCCGCGCCCTTGCCGGGTATCGGCATCTTCGATGTCGAAACCGAGGCGAGCAACGAGCGCTTCATCGGCAATGTCATCGCCGAAAGCGAATGGGGCGAGCTGATCGGCTTCGAGAACCACAGCGGCCTGACCTGGCTTGGTCCAGGAGTGGAACCGATGGCCCGTATCGTGCATGGACGGGGCAACAACGGCCGTGACGGCACCGAAGGAGCCAGGTACAAGAATGCGCTTGGCTGCTACCTCCATGGTTCGCTCTTGCCCAAGAATCCCGCCCTCGCCGATTGGTTGATCGCACGGGGACTCGAGTATCGAGGGCAGGCCGCCGAGCTCGATCAGATCGATGATCGGCTGGAGCGCGAAGCGCACCGGTCAGCAGTTGGCCGCGCAAGATCCGAGCGCCGAGATGACCCCAACCCATCGCTCCTGCGCCGGATTGCCGCCTACGCGCCGATTCCACGCAGTTAGCGAGGAGCCGATTCGATGGCGCCGGTCGTTCTGGCGATCTCGCTGATCTTCTTCGCCTTCATGCAGGCAACGGTCTTTCCGTCGAGCGAGCTCATCGGGATCTATCCGGATGTCACGCTCGTCATCATTCTTGTTTGGAGCGCTGTGCGGGGGGTTCGCGAAGGGCTCCTGTGGGCGTTCCTGGTAGGCATCCTGCTGGATACCCTGGCGCTCGATCCGCTCGGCGGGAATGCGCTCGCGCTGTTGCCAGTCGTGTTGTTGGGAGCGTTGTCTGGGCGGGCGTTCTTTCACAGCAGTTTGATTGTGCCTATCGTGGCATGTGTGGCGGCTACCTTTCTGCACGCCTTCGTTTTACTCTTGGTGCGAAGCGCGGGAGGCGAGTCGATCACGCTTGCTCCGCTCCTCCGCATCGTCGCGCTGCAGGCCATTCTCAACGTGATGATCGTTCCGCCTGTCTATTTGATCGGCAGCCTTGCGCAGAAGCCGGTGAGTTCACGTCATGCTTAGGAGTCGGAAGCGGATCCCGTACGATCCGCCCGGACAACGAAAGAACAAGGGCAAGAAACCCGAGTGGAAACGGTCGGATCAGATATTCCTGAACCGGCGAGTGCTCCTGATGAAGGGCGCCATTATTGCCGGGTTCACGACCCTGGCCGCCCGACTCGGCTATATGCAGATCGCCAGGGGCGACTATTACCAGGCCGAGACCGCAAACACCACGCAAAGCTGGCGGCCTGAGAAGCCGGTCCGTGGCCTGATCTTCGATCGGCAGGGGCGCCCCCTCGCGGAGAATCGGCGCGTCTGGGAAGTCCGGGTGATTCCGGCGCAGCTACCCAAGCGGGATACTCCTGAGCGCGAGCGGGTGCGCAGCACCATCATCTCCGCCTTGCGCTTGCCGGAAGTGCTGGTGATCGACCCCAGCGCAGTTCCGGAAGGAAGCGAAGAGACGGTGCACCGGCGGGTGGCGAACCTGCTCGGTTTGACCAAGAAGGACACGATCGAAGAGTTCCTGCGCATCGTGCGCATCCGATCCCTCTACAACTACCTGGTCGAGGTCGACCAGTTCAGTGACGACCAGGCTCCCATGTTCCGCGCGGCGTCGCAAGAGCTGCCGGGTGTCAAGGTCATCAACCGGTTCGACTACCTGGTGGAAAACACCGCGGTGCCCGATTTGCCGGTTGTCATCAAGCGCGATGTCTCGCGCGAGATAGCGATGACGCTCGAAGCGAATCGGCTCTACTTGCCGGGTATCGAATTGAACGACACCGCGCTGGTGCGGAGCTATCCGGCCGGGGAAGTCATGTCCCATGTGATCGGGTATGTCGGTCCGGTCATCGAAGAGGAGCGGCAGGATCCGCAGAATCAGACGGCTGGCGGGCAGTCCTATTACGAATTCGACGACACCATCGGCAAGCTCGGGCTCGAGCTGTGGATGGAAAAGGTGCTACGCGGCAATCGCGGGGGCCGATTCGTCGAGGTCGACGGTCTGGGCATCGAGACGAGACTCATCTACGAAAACCCGCCGGTCCCCGGTCGAAATCTGAAACTGACCATCGATCTCGAACTCCAGGCGGCGGCGACCGCAGCCCTGGAGGAGGGGCTGTTCTTCTCGAACGAGGACCGCTACCTCAAGGACCAGGAGAAAAACGACCCCGAACTCGAGCGCCACGAGTACAAGGCGGGCGCCGGCGCGGTGGTGGTGCTCGATGTGCGCAATGGCGACGTGCTCGCTCTTGCCAGTTATCCGCTCTACGACAACCAGCTCTTCGTCGAAGGCATCTCCACGCGCAAGTACCTCGAGTACACCCAGGACGAGAACCGGCCGCTGATCAACAAAGCCGCAGCGGATCACTTCCCACCCGGTTCGACCCTCAAAATCTTCATGGCGATGGCGGGACTGCACGAAGACGTCATCAGCGCCAACTCTGCCTACACCTGCACCAGCGGAATTTGGGTGCCATACACCTGGGATGAGACGCGTGGCGACCGGTATCTCTGCTGGCAGCGAACCGATGGCGGCCATGGAACACTCGACCTGGTCGGCGCGCTCGAACGATCGTGTGACGTTTTCTTCTACAACGTCGGCACGCCGGAGCAGAAGCCGGAAGGCGCGCTGATGAACCTGCACTATCGTGATCTCTTCTACGATACCGGACAAAAAGGCGACCTGCACTTCTTCGAGGGACTCGGCATCCAGAAGATGCACGACAATCTCTACGACCGGTTTTGGTTCGGCCAGGCAACTGGCATCGAGCTGCCGTTCGAGGCGGTTGGCCTCGTGCCCGATCCGGAATGGAAGAACGATCAATACGAGGAAGGCTGGTCGGCGGGCGACACGATCAACACGGCGATCGGTCAGGGATTCTTCCTGGCAACGCCGTTGCAGATGGCCGTTAACACGGCCGCCATTGCCAATGGTGGCAAGATCCATCGTCCGCGGCTCTTGCTCGAAACGGTCGACGACCGGGGAGCGACGGTGCAGACGTTTGCTACCGAAAGCTTGCGGCAGGTGAAACTGGAAAGCGACCATCTCGATCTCGTGCGCGAGGGGATGTGGCGCGTGGTCAATGTCGAAACGGGCACCGCCAACTCCACGCTGGACAAAGAGACCGGGCAATACATCAGCAAGTGGCCGTATGCCAATCCGAGCGACGAGGAACAGATCGAAATCGCCGGCAAGACCGGCACTGCCGAAGTGGGCGTCAAGCGGGACGACGGCACCTATCAGGACTCGCATGCCTGGTTCACGGCCTACGCGCCTTACGCTGAGCCCGAGATCGTCGTCACGGTCTTCCTCAAGGAGGGCGGTGAGGGCTCGAGCTATGCGGTGCCGATTGCCGACAAGGTGCTGCGTGCCTACTTCGAGCTGACTGGAGCCCGCAAGCGCGGCGCCATCTTGCGGGAAGACAAGCTGCCGATCGGCAAAGAGCACCCTGCGCCATCTGCCGGCATCGTGGTTGCCGGATCGCCAACGGCGGTTCCCGACGAGAGCTTCGACGAGATGGAGGACGATTTCGTCGACGAAGAAGACCCGATCGACGAGATCGACGAGTGAGCAACGCCATCGGTTCCCGGCTCGAGCTACATCATGTCGGTATCGTGGTCGCCGATCTGGAGGCCGCGCTGGCCGCCTATGAACGCCTGGGCTTCTCCGGTGGAGAGCGCTGGTTGCTGCCCCAGCAGCAGATCGAAGCGGTCACCTTCGCCAGCGGCGCCGGCTGGATCGAGCTCATCACCCCGACAGATCCTGACGGCCCGATCGCCAGGTTTCTCGCGAAACGCGGCGACACCATGCACCACGTCGCGTATCGCACCCATGATCTCGATGGCGAGTTGGCTCGGCTGAAATCCGCAGGGGTTCGTCTGATCGACGAGTCTCCCCGCACCGGCACCCATGGATGGCGGATTGCCTTTCTGCATCCTGAGTCATGCAGCGGCGTACTCACCGAGCTGGTGGACGACTCTGGCGTTTGACGCTCGCCTTCAGGACATCCGTCGTTCCCGTATCCTTCCTCGCTGAGTGAAGGAACGCCGATGGCAACCAGCGCAACGAAGAAACCAACTCTGCCGCCGATCGTCACCGATTCGGACATCGAGATTCGGCCGGTCTACCGTTCCGGAGACGCCGTCGGTCCTGCAGAGGACCCGGGCGTCTGGCCGTATTCTCGCGGCATCTATCCCACCATGTACCGTGGGCGACCGTGGACCATGCGGCAATACGCCGGCTTTGCGTCCGCTGAGGAGAGCAACAAGCGCTACCACCTGTTGCTCGCCCGCGGACAGACGGGTCTGAGCGTCGCGTTCGATCTCCCAACGCAGCTCGGACTCGACTCCGACGATCCGAGGGCGTTGGGGGAGGTCGGGCGCACCGGCGTGCCAATTTCGACTCTGGACGACATGCGCATCCTCTTCGACGGCATCGACCAAGCTGGCGTCACGACCTCGATGACGATCAATGCCCCCGCATCGTTGCTGCTCCTTCTGTATCAGATCGTGGCGGAGGAGCGCGGCGCCGATCCAGCCAGACTGGGTGGCACCATTCAAAACGACATCCTCAAGGAGTATGCCGCGCGCGGAACCTACATCTTCCCTCCCAAGCCGTCGATGCGGCTGGTGGTCGACACCTTCGACTATTGCAGCCGAGTCTTGCCGTCCTGGAACACGATTTCGATCTCCGGTTATCACATCCGGGAGGCCGGCGCCTCGGCTGCGCAGGAGATCGGGTTCACATTGGCGAACGGCATTGCCTATGTGCGCGCCGCCACCGAAGCCGGACTGCCGGTAGACGACTTCGCGCCCCGGCTGAGCTTCTTTTTCGCTTCGCACAACAACCTCTTCGAGGAGGCAGCCAAGTTCCGCGCGGCGCGCCGGATGTGGGCCCACATCATGCGCGATGAGTTTGGCGCGACCGATCCGAAGTCGTGGATGCTCCGCTTCCATACCCAGACCGGCGGAGTCACGCTGACAGCGCAGCAACCTGAGAACAACATCGTGCGGGTCGCATATCAGTGTCTGGCGGCGGTGCTTGGCGGCACGCAGAGCTTGCATTCCAACGGCTTCGACGAGGCGCTCGCGCTGCCGACCGAACACGCGGCCACGCTTGCCCTGCGCACGCAGCAGATCCTGGCGGAAGAATCGGGGGTCACCGACACTGCCGATCCGCTGGCGGGGTCCTGGTATGTCGAGTCCCTGACCGATGAGCTCGAAAAGCACGCGCGTGACTGGATCGCGCAGGTCGATGCGTTTGGCGGAGCGGTCAATGCCATCGACCAGGGCTTCATGCAAGCCGCGATTGCCGAAAACGCATACCGCAAGGAACTGGCGCGCGAAGCGGGTGATGAGGTCATTGTTGGCGTGAACAAGTACGTCACCAGCGAAGAAGGCATCGGCGCGCAGATTCAGCGTATCGACCGCGCCATGGTGGAAAAACAGATGGCGCGTGTGACTGCCTATAAGGCCGCGCAGGATGCGACCGTGGTGGATGCAGCGCTCGACCGCGTCGAATACGCCGCGCGGGGAACGGACAATCTTCTGCCGGTGATGAAGGACGCCTTTCTGGCCGGCGCGACGCTAGGGCAAGTCGTAATCGCGCTGAAGCGCGTCTTTGGCGAACATCGAGCGAGCGTGTAATGAGTATCGAATCAGCACAGAAATCCAGGACCGAGCGGCTGGCGGATATCCAGGCCGAAATCGAGGCGCAGCACGCTGCTGCCGCCGCGCGTCAGGCGCGGCGAGACAAGCGCGGCGCGCGTGAACGGGTGCTGGCGCTGCTCGATGAGGGATCGTTCGAAGAACTTGGCACCATGGTGCGCCATCGGGCAAGCCACTTTGGCATGTCCGAGAGCAACCCGTATGGGGACGGTGTGGTGACCGGGTTCGGCACGATCGATGGCCGCAAGGTCGCGATCTTCTCCCAGGACTTCACGGTCTTTGGCGGTTCGCTGGGAGAAGCGTTCGCCGAAAAGGTCGTGCGCATCATGGATCTGGCCGAGCAGTATGGCTGCCCGATCATCGGGATCAACGACTCGGCGGGCGCACGCATTCAGGAAGGCGTCGAAGGGTTGGCTGGCTACGGCGACGTTTTCTTTCGCAACGTGTGCGCTTCGGGAGTCGTGCCGCAGATCTCGATCATCGCTGGTCCTTGCGCCGGCGGCGCGGTCTATTCACCGGCCATGACCGATTTTGTCATCATGGTCGAGAAGACCAGCCAGATGTTCATCACCGGGCCAGACGTCATCAAGACGGTCACCGGCGAGACCGTTACTCATGAACAATTGGGCGGCGCCGATACGCACAATCGGGTGAGCGGCGTCGCGCATTTTGCCGCTGCGGGCGAGGACGACCTCAACGAGCTGGTGCGCGTCCTGCTCAGCTACATCCCTTCGAACAATCTCGATCCGGTTCCGAGATTCGCGTCGGCTGACGATGCGGATCGCCGCGTGGATGAGCTCGATTCCATCGCGCCGGAGAGCTCGAACAAGCCCTATGACATGCACGAAGTGATCCGGGCGACACTGGACGATGGCGACTTCCTGGAAGTGCAGGAAGCCTTCGCGCGCAACATCATTTGCGGTTTCGGTCGGCTCGATGGCTACAGCGTCGGTGTCGTCGCGAACCAGCCGCAGGTGCTGGCCGGAACGCTCGATATCGACGCGAGTGAGAAAGCCGCTCGTTTCGTCCGATTCTGCGATGCCTTTTCGATTCCGTTGGTCGTTTTCGAAGATGTGCCGGGATTCCTGCCGGGCGCCGATCAGGAGTACGCCGGTATCATCCGGCACGGTTCGAAGCTCCTCTATGCCTTTTGCGAAGCAACGGTGCCGCGGGTGACGGTCATCACCCGCAAAGCGTACGGCGGGGCATACGTGGTCATGAACTCGCGGAATATCGGGGCAGATTTCGTGGCATCGTGGCCGACTGGCGAGATCGCGGTGATGGGTCCGGAAGCTGCGGTGAACCTGCTCTTCCGGCGCGAACTGGCAGAAGCGGCGGATCCGGCCGTCTTGCGAAACGAGTTGAAATCCGACTACGAAGACCTCTTCTCCAGTCCCTATCAGGCGGCCGCGCGGGGGTACATCGACGATGTCATCATGCCGCACGAGACACGCCGTTGGCTGATCCGATCGTTGGAGCTGGCCCGCACCAAGCGGGTGCGCACGCCTGCGCGCAAGCATGGCAATATCCCGCTGTGAGCGACCACGAGGACGCCATCGCGCGCTGGACGATCGAACCGGAACCAACTGCCGCCGAACTGGTGGCAATCCTTACGGCAATGCAATCGGCAGATGAACCCGCGGTAGCGGCAGACGCTCCCGGAGAATCGCCCTGGGCGCTATCCGCGCGGCGGGAACAGCTTCGCACCGATCTGGACACGACAGGAAATGGATGGCATCGATGAATCTCCGCGAGAACGGACGCGCCCGGGCGCGTGAGATCGGTATCGTCATTGGTACATTGCCGACTGGCCCAAACAATGCCATCACCGATGTCGCTGGCGTCAAGGTGGGACAGACCACCTTGATCTCAGGAGAGGGCGACCTGGTAGTCGGCAAGGGACCGATCCGCACCGGAGTCACCGTCGTCATTCCGCGCGAGGATATCGGCGAGCATCCGCTCTATGCCGGTTACCACTCGCTGAATGGCAACGGAGAAATGACCGGCACGCACTGGATCGAGGAATCCGGGCTGTTGACCACGCCCATTGCCATCACCAATACGCATAGTGTCGGGACCGTGCACGAGGCGATGATTCGCCGCTCTGTCCGTGGGGCAACCGATTGGAGACTACATTGGTCGCTCCCGGTTGTGTGCGAGACCTATGACGGTGTCCTGAACGACATCAATGGATTCCATGTCCGGTTGGAACATGTGGACGCGGCCATGGATTCTGCTGTCACTGGTCCTGTCGAGGAAGGCACCGTTGGCGGTGGCACGGGGATGCTCTGCCATGAGTTCAAAGGAGGCATCGGAACGTCTTCCCGAGTGGTCTCGACCCCGTCCGGTGACTATACCGTCGGCGTGTTGGTGCAGGCGAACTATGGATTGCGGCAACAGTTGCGCATCGACGGAGTTCCGGTCGGCCGGGAGATCGGGTTCGACATCGTTCCTCCCACTTTCTCGCGCAAGAAGGAGGACGGGTCGATCATCATCATCGTCGCAACCGACGCGCCGCTGCTGCCGCACCAGTGCAAGCGGCTCGCGCAACGCGCATCGCTTGGACTTGCCCGGATGGGAAGCATGTCCGGTGATGGCAGTGGTGATATCTTCCTTGCGTTCTCCACCGGAAACGGTGAGGTGGAGAACCATGATGGTCACGTGCCCCTGCCCGTGCTCGCCTTTCCAAACTCGGAGATCTCGAAGCTCTTTCACGCGACCGTCGAGGCAACCGAGGAATCGATCGTCAACGCCCTCTGCATGGCCACGACGATCGCTGGCGCCGACAACCGCATCGCGCACGCAATTCCGCTCGATCGGCTCGTCGAAGTGATGGCGCAATACAATCGATTGTCACTCGTCGAGTAACTGTCGAGTGCCGCCGCGGAACAAGCGCTGGTCGACGGGTTCGCGGTCGATGCTGGACTACTCGTGAAACGGGAAGTCGCGTGCCCTGAATCGCTCGATCAGCGTGTCCCGCGCCAACAGGATGAGCGTGACCAGGTCGGACTCGTCTTCCATCAGATCTGAGGCCTCCAGTTCGTCCTCGTCCAGCACGAGATACTGGCCGTCCGGGAAGCCGATCAAGTCGATGAAGAGATCGTGCCAAACAACGGTCTCTCCGTCTGGGCCCTCTTCGAACATCGTCGGCCAGGTGACGTTGGCGTACCAACCCTTCAGTTGGCCGTCTCTGGAGAAGAGGGCAAAGACATCGAACCAGGCGGTTGGCGAGAAATACTCGTGCAGGTAGTCGCCGATCTCGAACACGAGGCCGCCGGCATTGATGACGCCGACCGTCCATTCGGCGCGGAACGCGCGCCAATCCTCCGGAAACGGCCCTGGCAGCTCCACACCTTCGTAGGTTGTGGCCTCGCTCCCGTCCGGGCGAAGTTTGATGATCTGAACCCGGTCCCCGGCGGCCATCTACGCGCCGATCACCCAGAGTACCTCGTCCTTCAACTCGGTCATTGCCGGTTCAGTGTCGCCTTCGACGTTCACGCGCAACAATGGCTCGGTGTTCGATGAGCGAATGTTGAGCCAGCGGTCCGGGAACTCGACGGTGAGGCCGTCGTACTCGTCGATCGCAGCTCCCTGCTCGGTGAAGTGCGACTTCACGCGCGCGATTGCCGCCGGTTTGTTGTCGACCTTGAGATTGATCTCCCCGCTGCGGAAGCGGTTCTCGAGCGGTTCGACGACCTTCGAGAGCGGCTTATCGTCTTTCGACAGCAGGCTCAGAACAGCCAGCATGGCGATCAGGCCCGAATCCGCATACCAGTTGTCGCGGAAGTAGTAGTGGCCGGAGTGCTCGCCGCCGAAGATGGCGTCCTCCGCGCGCATGATCCGCTTGATGAGCGAATGGCCGACGGGAGTGCGATACGGTCGTCCCCCATGCGCCAGAATCGTTTCTGGCACAGAGCGGGAACAGATCAGGTTGTAGCAAATCGTCGATTTCGGATGCTGTTCCAGCAGCGCGATGGCCACCATGGCGGTGGTGATATCGCCGCCGATCAGCTTGCCGTGCTCATCCACCAGGAACATGCGGTCCGCATCGCCATCGAACGCCACACCAAGATCGCACTTCTGCTCCACGACCATTTTCTGCAGGTCGACCATGGCTGCCGGGTCGATCGGATTCGCAGGGTGGTTCGGGAAGGTGCCGTCGAGCTCGAAGTACATCGGGACCAGCTCGCCTGGGAGATGTTGGAAAAGTAGCGGAATCGTGCGCCCCGCCATCCCGTTGCCAGCGTCGACCGCGACCTTGAACGGCTTGAACCGACTTGTGTCGAAGAAGCTCAGGGCGTGCTCTACGTAGGCAGGGAGCACTTCTTTCTGGATGATGTCGCCCCGCTTGGCTGGTTCGGGAAACTCGCCGCCGAGCGCGATGTCGCGGATCTGATCGAGGCCGTCGTCCAGCGAGAGCGCGCGAGCTTCTTTCTTGCAGATCTTGAATCCGTTGTACGCCGGAGGATTGTGTGAAGCGGTGATCATCACACCCGCGTCATAGCCATACTTCCCGACCGCGAAATAGAGCGCATCGCTGGATACCAGGCCGACATCGATGACATCGACGCCCTGGTCGCGGATCCCATCGATCATGGCTCCAGCCAGAGAGTCACCGGAGACGCGCATATCGTGCCCAACAGCCACCTGCTCCGGTTCCAGATAGAGCACCAGCGCGCGGCCAACCTTGTACGCCAGGTCGGCGTCGAGCTCGTCCGGGACAATGCCACGCACGTCGTACGCCTTGAAGATCGTTGCCTGATCGAATGCCATCGTTTCTTTGCCCTCGTGCTGGTCGCTCGAACTCTGATGAGCCGATGGTGACACGTCGATGAAGTTGAGTCCAGTTTCCCGTGCCCAGAGTTACCGCGAGTTCACGCGCACTCAGGCATTCCCTACTACACTCTGGAGACTGGACTCTGGACACTGGACCCATTTCAAAGGCACTCGATGACCACTACTTCCAATGGACATGCCGCGCCAACCGAGCGGATCGCCATTCCAGCGCGCGCGCCCGTGGATCTCCATCTGCATACCCTGGCAAGCGATGGAGCATGGACGCCTTCGGCGTTGATCGACCATCTGGCCCAGCGAGGCTTTCGCGTGGCGGCGATTTGCGATCACGATACGCAGCGGTCTGTTGTGCAAGCGATCGAGCTGGGCAAGCTTCGCGGCGTGCACGTGATCCCCGGTGTGGAGGTCACCTGCGGCTGGAACGGCCGTCAGCTCCATATTCTCTGCTACGGTATTCGACCCGATCGGACCGACCCGGACGCGCAGCCATTTTTGAAGTTGATGCACACGATCGATCTCCAACTCCAGGAGAACGCGGCCGATGCCGCCCGCCGGATCGAAGCTGATGGCAAGCCGCTTCCCAATCTCGAGCAGGTGCGTGCAGGGCGACCGCTCTGGCCATTTCATGTGCTCAGCGCTGCGATCGAGATGAAGCATGTGCCGAACCTCACCAAGGCCGCGGAGCTGGTGGTCGCGCTTGGAGGCGCCTTCACCGCCGATCTGCCGTTGACCGATGTCGTCGAAGCAGCGCACCGAGCCGGCGGCGTCTGTTCGATCGCGCATCCAGGCCGCGCGGACGCGGTCGGCATCGTTTCGGAAGAGGACATCGATCGAATCGTTGCGGAAACGGGGATGGACGGCCTGGAAGCGCACTACCGATCGTATACCGATCAGCAGACAGCCCTCTACCGAAGGTTGGCAGACGAGCGTGGGATGCTCATCTCAGCGGGATCTGACTCGCATGCGCTTCATCGCCCGGTCAACCCTCGTCCGTGGCACGCCATCTGGGCGAAGGACTTGCTGGAACGGCTCGGTGTCGAACTGGCGCCGCTTCATGACGGTGAGCCGGTCTGGATCGCCGGGATGGACCCGAGCGTCTCTTCCGGCGCCGGTTCCTCCGCCGCCCACGCCCGATCCCGAACCGATGGAAACCGAGGCGAGTATTGCCGCCGAACTTGGAGAAACCCGATGACCCTACACGTCGAGACGTTTGCCGGTGGGCCGATCGACACCAATGCCTATCTCGTGTTCGATGACAAGTCGAAGCAGATTCTGATCATCGACGCTCCGATGGATGTCGACCAACTGCTCGACGACCGGGTGTCGGAGCTGGGCGGAGAGGTCGTGTTGGTCGTCCTGACGCATGCCCATTGGGATCACATCGGAACGACGAATCAACTGCACGATCGGTTTTCCGCGCCGGTGGCCGCGCATCCGTTGACCGAAGACCGGCTGAAAAACCCCGGCAGCCCCGATCTCCCGTTCGAACTCGAGGCGGTCATTCCCGACCGGTGGCTCCACGAGGGCGATCTGGTCCCCCTTGGGGCGCATGAATTCACGGTCTTGCACCTGCCGGGCCACGATCCCGGTCACATCGCGCTCTATTCCGAGCCCGACCGATTGCTGCTCAGCGGGGACGTGCTTTTCCCCAACGGGCATGGGCGAATCGATATTCCGGGCGCATCCGGGGTCGACATGTCGGCGTCGCTGAAGCGGCTGGCGGCGATGCCCGGCGATGTCGTGGTGTATCCCGGTCACGGGTTGCCCACGACCATCGGCGCAGAGTCGTGGCTCGACCAATTCAAGGGAGTCTGAATATGACCAATCCGATGCTACCGGCCACGATGGCCATGTTGCAGAAACTGGTGGCGGAGATCTTCGAGCAACTGGACGGTATTCCCGAAGACGACTTGAACACCTGGCTTCCCCGCGACGGAATGCGTGATGTGAACACGTTCTTCGCGCTGGCGACTCATACGGTCGGCGCGGGCGAGTTCTGGATTCTCGAGGCCGCAGGTGGGCGTAACATGGACCGCAATCGCAGGGCGGAGTTCGCATCGACAGGTTCGCTCGCTCAGCTACGGGAGCGGTACGATCGATGGCTCGAAGGCTCAGAAGAGGTCTTTTTCACCATCGACGACGAAGATCTGGCGTCGATCTACTATCGGCCAGCAACCCCTGAGCGCGGCATGTCCGAAAGCCCGTCGCACCCGCGCAGAATGCATCGCTCACGCGCTCGAGCACACCGCGGTGCACTTGGGTCATTTGCAGTTGCAGCGACAGCTTTGGGACGCGGAACGCGCCGAAACGATCGCTCCTGCATGACGCCTCGCTAGTCCCGCTGTTCTTCGTCGGCCTGGCGTTGGTCCTCACGATCACGGGCCATGAGGTACATGAAGATCATCAACAGTGCCACTGGCGCGATGATGACGCAGGTGACAAAAGCGAGAAATCCGCCCTGGCCGGAGTCGCCTTGCATCAGGAGATAGGTCGCCAGGCCACCGAGTACGATCAGCAACCCAAGGGCCGCCAGCGCGCCGATTGGGGAGACACATCCGCGTGCGTTCAGGTTCGGGTCCGGCGTGTCCGGGTCGAGCAGATGCGGATCGGCGTTCTGTAGCGCTGCGACCTCGTTCAGCCTGATGTAGCCGAGCCGCCCATTACGGAGCCGGATGCGCACATAGTCGTCGGGAGCGTCGGGGTCGTCGTTGATATCCAGCTCGGACCCGGGAGGCACGATGTCGATGATGCGGGAGGCGGCGTCCGGCCGCTCGAACACGCGCAATCCCTCAGTGGCGTGAAAGGCATCCACCAGGGTGGTGCCGCATGCGGCGCAATAGAAATTGGTCGAGGGATTGAGCGCGCCGCACATGCCGCAAAGATGAGCGGACCGCGGTCGGTGTCCTCGATCCCGCTCATTCCACTCGGATTGGGAATGTCGATACGGTCTTGTTTGGCAGTCCCGGCCGGGTCGGATTCCGGAACCTTCCACTTGTCCTTTTCGCTGCGCACCGCCGCTCCTGCCCAAGTCCGAACGCTCGGGGTTGCTTATACCACATGGACCGATCGCCGCCAGACCATGCCATTGGGCTCTGACGTCCGGCGAAATGCTACGCTCACCGGATGAGCAGCTCCGGAACCGGCCCCGCCATCGAGACCACGGGACTCACCAAGACCTATTCCGGAGTCGACGCTCTCTCAGACCTTTCCCTGACTGTGCAGCGTGGCGCCCTCTATGGCTTTCTTGGCCCAAACGGCGCGGGAAAGACGACTACGATTCGGCTCCCTGATGGGATTCATCAAGCCGACGCGTGGTTCGAGCCGCATGTTCGGGCACGACACCTGGACCGATGGCGTGCGAGCCCGGTCGCATGTTGGCTATCTGGTGCAATCCGATTCGCTCTTCCCCGAGCTCACCGGAGCAGACCAACTTGCGTTCGCTGCCAGGCTTTCGGGTTCCGACGCGCCGCTTCAACGGCGACTGCTCGATCTGCTCGAGCTGTCGAAAGCAGCATTGGGTCGTCCCCTCAAAACCTATTCCAAGGGCATGCGCCAGAAGCTGGCGCTCATCGCCGCGACCCAGCACGATCCTGAACTGCTGATCCTGGACGAGCCAACCGACGGGCTCGACCCGCTGATCCAGCGCGCGTTCGAAGCGCACCTACTCGATTGTCACGCCGCGGGACGCACCATTTCATGTCATCCCATGACCTGGGCGAGGTCGATCGGCTCTGCGAGCGCGTGGCTATCGTGCGGGAAGGGCGATTGGTGCAAGAGGAATCGATCGAAGGTCTGCGCGCGCAGCACCGACGACGGGCTGAGATTCTGCTGGCGCGGCCACTCGACGCATCTGTGGTCATCCCTGGGGCCGAAGTGATCTCTCGCAACGGCCGGGCGCTGTCCCTGCTCGTGGATCACGATCCAAACGAGCTGCTGGCGTTCCTGGGCCAATGGCAAGTGGAGTCGGTCACCATCGCGCCGCCAAGCCTGAACGACATCTTCGCCGGATTCTACGGGTCAGGTCCGGGTCCACGGTGAGAACGGTGCTGACGCTGGCGGGGCAGTTGATCCGCAGGTCGCGGGGCGGCTTGATCGCTCTCACGATCGGGTTGTTCGTGTTCGAGTACATCCAACCAGTCGCGATCGACGCCTTTGGCAATCTCGATCAACTCGTTTCCATCATGGATTTGGTGCCGAAACCCTTCCTGGCGTTGCTGAACGTCACGCCAGAGGTCGTCGAACAGGTCGGGTTGCCGGGATTTCTGGCGCTCGGGTTCACCCACCCTGTCTATCACCTGCTCGTCTCGGCAGTGGTGATCTGGATCGCGGCGCGTGGTTTGGCGGGAGAGATGGAGAGCGGGCAGGTGCAGGTTTCGCTGTCGCGGCCCGTCTCCCGGAGACAGTTCTATTTCGCCCGGGTGCTGACGGTGGTGCTGATTGCCCTGTGGGTTTCCATTGTGGCGTCGCTGGGGAACATCGCCGGTATTCTCATCGCCAAGCCTGATGGAACGATGGACAATCGCCACTTTGTCGCGCAGGTTGGAACCTCGTTCCTTCTGGCGCTCGCGATTGCCGGGGTGGCGCTGCTGGTTTCCGCGCGCGTGCCGACCACATGGGGCAGGCGGTGGGCTGGGCGGCTGGTTTTCTGTTGATCGTCTCGTATGTGATCGACTACTTTTCTACCCTTTGGAACTTCCTGAAGCCGCTGCAGCCGCTTTCGATCTTCGACTACTACGATCCGCCGACCGCATTGGCGCACGGCACGATCCCGACGACGAACCTGCTCGTCTTGCTTGGTCTTGCGATCCTGGCGTCGATTGCTGGACTCCTTGTGTTCGAGCGGCGATCTTCCGAACTAGCTCGAACTGGATATCGCGTTGACAGTCACGGCGCTTGGTGTAACGATTCGTAAAGGCATTTGTGATTTCGTGCAACGCTCCGCGACGAGCGCAATCAGCATGCGAACGAGCCGGAAACTGCAGGCTCGTTCACGGAGGAACGACCAATGACCGATCACGCACGTACGTTGATGCAGGAATTCTTCACTGGGCGGATCGACCGGCGGCAACTGCTGGTTCGTGCGGCCGCGGCTGGAGTGAGCGTGGGCGCGCTTGGCGCCATCGCGACGTCTCAGGCTGATGCATTGCGCGCTGCCGCCAGGGCGTCGCGCCTGGGCGCGCTCGTGGATCGCAGCCGAAGCGATATCGATTGCTCTGGTCCGCAAGTGAGCTGAACTTTGCCGCCTACGATATGATGCCGTAAGCCGGTGTTCTAGCTATACTGGTGTGACATGCAGGCGATCTCTCACCTATGTGGGTGATTTGGCGGCGTCATGGAAGAACCCGGACGACACGACTACGATCGCTACTGGTTGAGAGCGACCTATCACGACGGCACACCTGTGACCGCGGCAGATGTCGAATTCTCGTTTGGCCGTGTGGTCGAGAAAGAGACGGTTTGGTCGAGCCGGCTGACCAACGTCGCATCGTATGAGGTCATCGACGATCAGACCATCAGCATCAAACTCTCCGCGGTGCAGGCAGATTTTCTCGACGGGTTGACCCAGATTGCGATCATTTCCGAAGCGATTGCTGCCGATATCGAGAACACCCCAATCGGCTCCGGACCATTCAAGTTCGTCGAATGGGTGCCGAACGATCACATCTCGCTCGAAGCCTATGACGGCTACTATGGCGAAGGCCCGGGCGTCGCGACATTGCGTTTCAACATCCTTCCCGATCCGCAGGTTTCCATCACGAACCTGAAATCGGGCGATGTCCAGGGAGTGCTGAACATTCCGGTAACGCAGTCGACCGCGCTGGAAGGTGATGACAGCGTGGTGGTCATCAATGTGCCCACCAGCAGCATTCCGCTTTTCGAGATGCTGGGCAAGAACCACGAAACCATCCGCACCAATGCCCGCGTTCGCCAGGCGCTCGCCATGTGCCTCGACAAGAACGCGGTGCAGCAGGTGGTCTATGCCGGCGGCGGCGCGCCGAAATGGACCTTCGTCGGGATGGACAGTTGGGCGTATGCCGATGTGCCTGGGTATGACTATGATCCCGCCGCCGCCAAGGCCATTCTCGAGGAGGAAGGCGCGGCCGACCTGGAGTTCACCGTGCTTGGCATTCAGGGCTACCCGGAAGGTGAGCAGGCGGCGACCATTTGGCAGGCTGGACTGGCCGAGGCTGGTGTCAAGCTCAACATCGAAATCCAGGAACTTTCGGTCTGGCTCGATAACTACCTCAACCATACCTACGATGTCATCTGGAACGTCTTCCCAGGGTTTGCCGATCCGAACTACTTCGTCAGTCTCGGTCTGCAACCGCATCTGACCGACGGCTGGACCAACGAGGAAGCGGCTGCACTGGCGGTGAGCGCGAACGAGACGCTCGATCTCGATGAGCGCAAGGAGCAATATGCCCGTATGCAGCAGCTCTTCGTCGAAGAACTGCCGATCATGGTCATCCAGGAGACGCCGAAGGTCTCGGTGACCGCGCCAATGTTCGAATTGGGGAATCAACTCGCTGAGCTGGTGCTGCTCAACGACACCACCATCAGCGAGGGATAGGAAACGCCCTCACTGCGCGGCGCCGTCCGGGTTGACGGCGCCGCGCACGTTCCCGGAGTTGCATGGCCCGCTTTGCCGCCAGTCGAATCCTGCAGGCCATCGACGATGATCATCGTTTCGATGCTTGTCTTTGGACTCATTCGCATGGCGCCAGGCGGCGGCCGCTATGCAAATGGGGCGGGAAGCCGCCAAACCCGAGAACCTCCCCAAGCTCGAAGCGCTGCGTGAGGTCAGGACTGACCAAACCAATCCCGGTGCAGTACCTGTACTGGATACAGGATCTCGCGCAAGGCGATTTCGGCAATTCGCTCAAGAACAAGCGGCCGACCATCGATCTCTTCATGCAGAAGTTGCCAGCCACGCTGGAACTCGTGATCGGCGCGACCATCTTCGCGTTGCTCCTGGCAGTGCCGCTCGGAGTCTTGGCGGCAATCAAACGCGGATCCCTGATCGACCGGGCGGCCATGGGCTTTGTCAGCGCTGGATTGGCTGCGGGTTTTTGGCTGGGCTTGACGCTGATTCTGATTTTCATTGTCCGGCTGGGATGGCTCCCGGCGTCCGGATATGTTCCCTTTCGGAAGGGGATCCGGCCGAAAACCTCAAACGGCTGATTCTGCCATCCATTACGCTGGGCACCTATCTCGCTGCGACGCTAATGCGCTTCCTGCGCTCGGACATGATCCAGGTGCTTGGCGCCGACTATGTTCGCACCGCCAGGGCGAAGGGACTGCGCGAGAAAACGGTCATCATGCGGCACGCCATGAAGAACGCGCTCATCCCGGTGTTGACCGTGGCAGGGCTGGAAATCGGCGCGCTGCTGGGCGGCGCGGTCATCATCGAGCAGGTGTTTGGTTGGTCAGGGGTCGGCTGGCTAACGGTGCAGGCGATCTTCGACCGTGACTATCCCCTGGTCCAAACTTCGGTGTTGTTCGTGACGATCGGCCTCATCCTGGCCAATCTGTTGACCGACATTGCATATGGGTTCCTCAACCCGCGTATGCGGGTGTCGTAGGCGATGGACGCGTCGCTCGATCCGGTGCAGCTTCCACTCGGGGGCCAGAAGCGTTCGCTGAGCTGGCGCATCTTCGGCGGAAAAGCGGATCCGGTGTTGATCGTTTCGGCGCTCGTGTTGCTGCTCTTCCTCGCCTGGGGAGTGGCGCCTGCGCTCTTCGCAACACACGATCCAAACAAAATCGGTGTCGACCTGCTGCATCCGCCGTCTCGCTCCTATTGGTTTGGAACCGACGAATACGGTCGCGACATTTACAGCCGGGTTGTCTATGGCGCGCGCATCGAGTTCGTGATTTCCGGAATTGGCGTGTTGATCGCTATGGCAATCGGCATTCCGGTTGGATTGATTGCCGGGTACCGAGGCGGTTGGGTCGATAGTGTGCTCATGCGTTTGCAGGACGCACTGCTGGCCTTCCCGAGCGTGCTGTTCGCCATTCTGATCGTGGCGGCGCGGGGCGCATCGCAGCAGAGCATCATCCTGACGGTTGGGATCATCTTCATTCCGCGGTTTGCCCGCCTCGTCCGGGCCAGCGTGTTGGCGCTCAAGGAAGAGGATTTCGTTACCGCCAGCCGGGCAATCGGGGCAACTGGCAGCCGGTTGCTCTGGCGACATATCCTGCCGAATGCGCTCCCGGCCATTCTGGTGCAGGTGACGTTGACCATGGCGGTGGCCGTATTGGTGGAAGCTGGACTGAGTTATCTGGGTCTCGGGGTTCAGCCACCGACCGCCACCTGGGGCACGATGCTCAAGAACGCCCAGAGCTATCCCCAACAAGCGCCCTGGTACGTGCTGGCCCCGGGGATTTGCATCTTCCTGCTCGTCCTTTCATTGAACACGTTTGGCGATGGCCTGCGCGACCGGCTCGATCCGCGCGTACGCCGCCTGTGATCGAAGCGAGGGACTCCATGACGACCACCGAATCGGTCACCGGCGAGCTCTTGTCCCGGATCGAGGATTCCCGCTCGCGTGGGGTCGCGTTCCTGTTGAGGCACATCGACACAGACGGCAGCGTTGCTGACGACTTCGGCGGCCGTGTCACCTGGTATCGCATTCCCTGGGCCCTGGCGGTAAGCGGAGAGACCTCCACCGCCGCGGCGGTCCTCGACTGGATCGAACGCACCGGTCTGGGCCAAGACGGCCAGTTTCACGGCGGTTTGGAGTGGGATGCAGACGCGAATCGCACGACTAACACGTATCCCGAGACCATCCTTGCTTATGGCGCCTGGCTGATGCGCCGGTTCGACATCGCGCGTAAGTCCATGACATATGCAGCGCGGTTCCACGACCCAGACTCCGGTGGAGTCGTCATGACGCGTGAACGCACCGGACCCACCGATCCGCAGCTCCTTTTTCCAACCGCGCAATTTGGCATGTCGTCGGTCATCACCGGAAACCTCGACCTCGCCCGCAAGACCGGTGAGTGGTTCGCGCGGTTGTGGGATGCCCAACCCGAGTTGCCGGATCGCCTCTACACCATCTGGACGAGCAATGGCCTGCTGACCGGGACCCCGACCAGCCTCGACCGACGGCGTCGTGCAAGAGCGCAGCAGCCGTTTCAGTTCTTCTACAACGGAGGGATTGCGGCGTCGTTTCCTGACGCAGCTCTTCATGGCGACGGGTGAGCGCCGTTGGCTCGAATACGCGCGCCGCTATCAGCAGTTTTCCATGAATTCGTGCGAAGAGCAGTTCGACACCAAGCAAGTTTGCAAGAGCGCCTGGGGGTCGGGATTGCTTTACCTGGCGACCGGTGACGAGGTGTATGTTCCGTGGATCGCGCGCATGGGTGAATGGTTCGCGGAGGTGCAGGACGCTGATGGCGGCTGGAGCAACACCAGAGAGCTCGAGTCCGATCCTCCGTTGCGGCATCGGCTGGAAATCACCGCAGAATTCGTGGTGCACCTGGATACGGTCATCGCTGCCCTGGGCGCCGCACGAGCTGCGGGACGAATCTGACCACATCCGTCGATAACTGAATCGATCTGCTACGGGTTTCCGATCGGCACGTACAATCTGTGCGCCGGTTTGCCATCCACTGTTGCAGGCGCCGGTTGACACATTTCAGAAAGGGAACAGCGTGAGTTCAGCCGTCGTCACCAGGGAAACCGTCGAATCCAATGTCCCCCGCACTCTGACCGGAGGCGAAGCGGCGGTCGAAACCCTGAAGCAGAATGGCGTCGATACCGTCTTTGGCCTTCCCGGCGTACAGCTCGACGGTCTCTTCAACGCCTTCTACGAGAACCAGGATGCGATTCGCGTCATTCACACCCGCCACGAGCAGGCGACCGCCTATATGGCCGACGGGTATTCGCGTGTCACCGGAAAAGAAGGTGTCTGCGTCGTCGTACCGGGTCCCGGCGTCATGAACGCATCAGCGGCGCTTGCGACTGCATACGCCTGCAACTCCTCCGTCCTTTGCCTCACCGGGCAGATTCGCTCCGACATGATCGGCGTTGGCCGGGGGCTGTTGCACGAGATTCCCGATCAACTCGGCATGGCTCGTTCGTTCACCAAGTTCCAGGCACGCGCCAACACGCCGGCAGAGATTCCCGGCGCGCTCGACCGGGCGCTTAGCGAGATCCGTTCCGGCCGTCCGCGGCCAACATACGTCGAAGTCCCGCCCGATATCTTTTTTGCTTCGGGCGAGGTGACCATTGGGCCTCCGGTCGCCAAGCGCTCGCGATTCGCCGGCGATCCGGACTTGATCGCGAAAGCTGCCAAGGCGCTGAACGGCGCCAAGAACCCGTTGATCTATACCGGCGGTGGCTCGGTTGTTGCCAATGCAGGACCGGAACTGCTGGAACTGGCCCGGATGCTCCAGGCGCCGATCATTGCCTCTCGCAATGGCAAGGGCGTGATCGACGATCGCGATGATCTCTCAGTCGGTCAGCTGGCCGACAAGGAACTGCGCCCGAGCGCCGATGTGATCCTGGCAGTCGGCACACGTTTCCTGGGTCCGGTGAGCGACCCGATCGAGGTGCGGCCCGATCAGACGCTGATCCGCATCGACATCGATCCCGAAGAAATCGTGCGCAACTGCCGCGCGACGATCGAGATCGAAGCCGACGCCAAAGCCGCGTTGGCGGCTCTGGTCGACGCGGTTTCACCCGATCGCGCGCTCGATCGTGAGAAGCTGACGGCGATCCGCGAGCTCAAGGCGAGTCTGCAAGCAAGGGTCGAGTCGATCGAACCGCAGGCCAGCTACTCCAAGGCGATTCGGCAAACCTTGCCGGAAGACGGGGTATTGGTCGGCGAGATGACCCAGCTTGGCTACTGGTCGAACCTTGGGTACCCCGTCTACAAGCCGAACACCTATCTCGGTTGCGGCTATCAGGGAACGCTGGGGTTCGGTTTCACGCTTGCCATGGGCGCGAAGGTTGGCAAGCCAGATGTTCCGGTCGTATCTATGAACGGCGACGGTGGCTTCGGTTTCACCCTGAACGAGCTTTCGACGTTGGTGCAGCACAACATCGGACTGATCACCATCGTTTTCAATGACAACGCCTATGGCAATGTCAAGCGCATTCAGCAGGTCGATATGGGCGGGCGCCAGATTGCGTCAGATCTCGTCAATCCAGACTACGTGAAGCTGGCGGAGTCGTTCGGTGTCACGGGTCGCCGGGCCGAGTCGCCCGATCAGTTGGCGCAGCACCTGGCGGATGCCATCCGCGCGGACGAACCGACCCTCATCGAAGTTCCGGTTCCGGCAATGCCGGACCCATGGAAAACGCTGAAACTGCGATAGGACGCTATCCGGAGCGCGTGGGCCGAACTCGGCCCGCGCGCTCTTCGTCTATGTCGATCCGGGTTTCCCGTTGCTGTTCCCGGCACTGCCAGACTCGGGCGTGGCCAGGTGGGCGTCGCCGGTGAGCGCGTAGAAGTAGCCGTTCTTGTCACCCGCATAGAGATAGCCGTCGAGAATGACTGGCTCGGTGGTGATCGTGTCACCGACCGGATATTGCCAGACCACCTCGCCGGTTTCCCGATCGAGGCTGTAGAGCATCGCGCCGGCCGCGACGACCACATGCTCGCCCGCGATCACGGGTGACTGAACCGTCTTGTTCCCGGTCGCAAAGAGCCACATCGGTGTGCCGCCCGACTCCGCATCGATGGCGTAGAGCGCGCCATCAGAGCTGCCGACATAGACAATGCCGTCGGCCACCGCTGGGGACGAAGCGCCTCCAACGGGATAGCTCCAGATCAGGTCGCCCGTTTCGAGATCGACAGCCGAAACCGTCTGCCCTTCGGTGGTGACAAACACGCGCCCGTTGCTAATGGCTGGCGTCGAATAGATGGCGGAATCGAGGGTGGTCTTCCAGAGCAGGTGGCCGTTGTCTCGGCTTATCGAGAAGAGATCACCATCATCCCCTCCGATCAGGATGGCGTCCTCGGCGATCGAGGGGGTTCCAAAGAGCAGTCCATCGGTCTTGAACGACCACAGCTGTTCCCCGGATGCGGCATCGAAAGCGTAGAGGTGGTTCTCCTTGCTGGCGACGTAGACGACGCCGTCCGCGACAGTCGGAGAGGACTCGCCCGCGTACTCCATCTGGGATTTCCAGCGCTGAATGCCGGTATCCGCATCGACCGCGAACGCGTTGAAGCCACTGCCGATGTAAACCGTGCGTCCGTCGACGGCAGGCGACGCGGTGACGGGATAGCCGCCGAGATCGAAGGTCCACTTGGGCTTGCGGGTCAGCAGATCGAGCGCAACGAGATAGCCGTCACGCGTGCCGAAATAGGCAACGGCGCCTGCAATCGCCGGCGTCGAGCGCAAGTCCTCCCCCGTGTCATAGCGCCAACTGCGGTAGGGGTTTCCATCGATCCCGGGGCCAGCCAGAACGCCGGTGTGAGCCGGGGCCCCGCGGAACATCGGATTCGATCCAGTCAGGATAGACGCCAGCGACGCATCGAGCTCCTCCGCCTCACTGCTCGGCGAGAGCGCCAGGGACGCGAGCTCGGGATCGGCAGGGATCGGGGACTGCTCCTGGCGCCACAGGTGGTTGCCCATCACAACGAGTGTGAGCAGTCCGGCTGCAGCGGTGACCATGCCCGAGCGCATCATCGATTGCCTGTCGACACGGGTTCTGGCTATGCCATATCCGGTGAGGATGACCCCGAGCACCCAGGATGCGAGCGTGAGTGGCGAAAGATTCGACGTGACGACTGGCAAGGCGATCAATATGAGCCCGACCCAGACAACGCCGGTGCCGATGCCTTCCTCGTCGAACCGGCGTTTGGTCGGCTCGGTCAGGAGAAAGGAAGGAATCTGAAACTGCGTGCGCTGTTCCTGCGAGGAGCGCAGGTTTTCCGGGACGTTGCGCATGTCGGCGGAGCAGTTTGGGCAGAACGTCAGGGTTGCCGGCAACATGCGCCCACAATTCGGGCAGGTCTTTTTCGGGCCGAGTTGTTGATTTTGGAGGCGGTAGGAAGTAAATGAGGGCATCGTGCAACCGAGCAGGGAGTCCGCGCGTCCGGCGTCTTCCCATAATACACGACGCCCTCGGGCCTTCGAAGCACGCACATATTCGGACGACAGGAGCCCGGGGCGCGTCAGGAACCAGTCCCCGGATCGCCGCGCCTTCTTGCCGTTCTCACCGCACCCGCGCGACACAGATGGTCCAGGGGAGCGAGCCGCCCAGCCACTCGACATCGGCGACTTGCTCGACGAAACGACCGAACGCGGCGCGCGTCCAGAAGTTGCGGTGATCGGGATCGCTTCCGCGCGGGTGGATGTCCAGGTTCTTGCCCCGCGCCGCGTTGGAGAAGCAGAACCACGGTTCGTGCGGCACGCTCAGCACCAGGTGCCGCTTCGACACGCGGGCCAACTCGCGGAGCGCATCGGTTGGCTCGTGCAGGTGTTCCAGCACTTCGAAACAGCCAACGGCATCGAAACTGTTGGTTTCCCAGGGAATGTCGTAGATGCTCGCGACACGGCAATCGACAGATGGGTTGCGCTCCTGTGCGAGGGCGACTGACGACGGGTTGAAATCGAACGCGCTGACTTCCATGCCAGGAAAGCGCTCGACCAGGAGGCCCGAGACGAACCCCTCGCCACAGCCAGCGTCGAGGAAGCGCTCAGGCGCAAGCTCGCCGATCTTGCCGAGCACGACGTGATGAAATCGGTCGATCAGCTTGCGCTGCACGGGGTTCGTGGAACTGTGCTTGGCGTAGTTGCTGGTTTCCCGTGCGTCGATGGTGGATGTGTCGATTGCGGTCAATTGGCCGTGTTTCTCCTCGGTTGCCCGGTTAGCTATCGGTTTGCAAACCATCCTGATCCGGAAGGGCGCCTTCTTCTTCACCGCCGTCGCGCAGTGCGATCAGCACGCGAATAATGCCGTACAAGACGGGTATCGCCGCAAAAAGCGCGATGCGATAGGTCACCCCAGCCAGCAAGACGTTAGCCTCGTTCGCGCCGTGCACACTGGCAACGGCGATCATGAGCGCTTCACGGACTCCTGCGCCGCCCGGCACCGGGCTGAGCATGCCGATCAGGATCGGAAGCGTGGTGAGTCCGAGAATCAGCGACAGGGACGGGCTCGACCCTTCCAGCGCCAACATGAGCAGATAGATCACGCCGCCCTGGACGACCCAATAGACCACGGTTACCAGCAGCGCCACAAAGGTCTGACGCGGACGTCTGGCCGGGTGCCTGAGGGCTTCGGAAAAATGCGTCCGCATCTTGAGCACGAGCGAGCGCAATCTGGCCGCGCGTTTGATTGCGATGACGATGGCCAGCAGACCGCCCAGCGCGAGGAGCGCTCCGAGACCGACTACCCGGCCATCGACATCGACTCCCTGTCCACGCCAGCCCCCGACGAGAATCCAGATCGAGGTGCCAACGGCAAGAACGGCCAGATCGGTGGCGACTTCCCAGAACGTGATCGAAGCCGTGTCGGCGGTTCCGAGGCCGAGCGCGCGTTTGGTCAGATAGGCCCTGCTCGGGAGCGCCAAACTAAGTGGCGCAGCGTAGTTCACCGCTACCGAGGTGATGAACGCTTCCGAGGCACGCAAGTGCCTGGTGCTTCCGCTGACCATCGTGACCAGCACGTTCCAACGGACACACAGGAGCGCAAGTCCAGCGAGATAGAGCAGGAGTCCAGCGACGATGGTCCACGGGTCGGCATTGCGAATGGCGGGCCGAATGCTTGATAGCGCGTCCTGTTGCCAAAGCAAGAGCAACGCCATGACCAGCGAGACGCCGAAGATGACTGGGGTTGGAATCGACGTGAGGCGCTTGAGCACCCGATGCAGCATGGGCGAGGCGCTCGGTTAGCTCGCGCTCGAGAAGCGCTCGTCACCGTCCGGACTGTCGGTGAACCCGGGCCCGATGCCCAATGTGCGGCGCAAGAAACGGGCCGGTTCGGGTGTCGGCCGGTGCGATTCCTGCACCAGGAATTCGCCCAGCAAGCCGAGTCCAAAGAACTGGACACCGACGACGATCAACAGCACGGACAGCAAGAGCAACGGTCGGGTGCCGATGATCTCATCGTTGACCAGCCGGTCCCAGGAAAGTTTCAGGCCCATCAGCACGCCCAACGCCACCGAAATAATGCCGGGAACGCCGAAGAGGTGCATGGGGCGTTGGCGGTAGTTGGTCAGGAAGAAAACGGTGATGAGGTCGAGGAATCCCTTGAAGAGCCGTTTCAGACCGTACTTGGATTTGCCCCACGAGCGCGCGTGATGCTTGACCGGCAGTTCGGCGATTCGAAACCCCTCTGCGGACGCAAGCACGGGCGTGAACCGATGCAACTCGCCGTAGACGCGGATGGTGTCGGTGACTTCGCCGCGATACGCCTTGAAGCCACAGTTGAAGTCGTGGAGCTGGACGCCGGTAACGGTGCGCACCGTCCAGTTGAAGAGCTTGCTCGGCGCTGTCTTGCCCCAGGGATCCTGGCGGTTCTGTTTCCAACCTGAGACCAGATCATATCCCTCGTTCAGCGTTTGGAGCATGCGAGGGATTTCGTCCGGATCGTCCTGCAGATCTCCATCCATGGTGATCACGGTATTTCCGCGCGCCAGGGCGAATCCATTGGCAAGCGCCTGGGCTTTTCCGAAGTTGCGACGGTGCTGGATAGCTTTGACGTGCGGGTCGATGGAGCGCAGCCGGGTGATCTCACGCCAGGTGCCATCGGTCGAACCGTCATCGACGAACAGGATTTCCCATTCGACGCCGGTGGTCGCCAACACGGTGCTCAAGCGCTGATGAAGCTCGGGTAGGTTGCCCTCTTCGTTCATCACGGGGATGACGACTGAGATCGGGCCACGCGCTGGTCCGATGTCGGACGCCGAACCGGTGTCGACTGCCGTGATCTCCGACGCGACAATTGCCGGTTCGATCTTCGAAATGGAAAAGACGGTCGACGTGCTCGTTGGGTCCACCTGTCGTTCTGCCGCGCCAGGAAAGCGGCCGGGCGCCAACTGACTATACGCGGCGTCCCACGACAACGCAATTCAGCATCAGATTGTCGAGCAGATCGAAGCGCTACTGACTCTGTAGACCGGTGCCGGAATTCTGATTGATGTTCGGGCCAATGATGGCCATCAGCACATCGATTGCCTCGCCATCGACTGCCACATCGGTTTCCGTGTAGCTGTTGGGGCGAATATGCACCGACTGGAAATCAGTGACTTGCTCTCCGAGATCGATGGGGGTGGACGCGGTTCCGTCGTCACCGACCAGGAAGGTCGCCTTGCGCACCATGGTCCCGTCGCTCAATTGCACCAGCACCGAGTATGTGCCCGGCGCGAGACCTTCCACCTGGAGCGCTGCCTGACCAGTGACTGGATCGGCAAGGAGCGTGCCGTTCAAGGACGCGTTGCCTGCCGAGGGATCGGAGGTCATGTTGTATCGCTGAGAAGTGGGCGAGAAGGCAAGCCGAACGACTTGCTGCTCGTCCATGTTGTACTGCTCGTCCAGGCTCTGGACTTGCTGATCCAGCTGAGCTATGGCGCTCTGCGCGTCGTTCAACTTCATGTAGTTGTTGAAGCCCCATGCGCCGACGAGTCCCAGCGCGAACAACAGAGGCAAGGTTGCCAGCGGCGCGGCGTAGACCCTCCACCAGGCGTTCTGGCTTTGGCCGGGTGACGGAGCGGAAGTGGCAACCTCGCTCGAATCGGGCAGCGTCGGTGTGCGGAAGATGTCGAGATCGCCGGCAAAGACACCGGATGGGTGCGGCGCTGCCTGCGGTGTTGCCGCTACGCGGGAAAGAGTGGCTGCCCTGGCGCTCAGCGGCGGCGAAACGGCGGGAACCGCGAGCGCAAGCCCAAGCGCGATCCGCTCGTAGCTCGCCACAAGCTCGGCGCATCGGCGGCAACTGAGGAGGTGACGTTCGATGGCAACTGCGCGCGTGGTGTCGGCGATCCCGAGCACGTACTCATCGATCGCGTCATCCACCAAACGGCAATCGTTGGTGGTGGTGAAGGCGCGGGCCTGTCGCCGGGTGCTGTCTTGTTCCGCAGGGTGCTGGTTCACGACAAGTTCACCTCGTTCGGATCGCTTCGCTCGCTCACCAACGGGCCAAGCTGTTCCCGAAGCTTCAGCATGCCCAACCGCATGCGCGTCTTGATCGTTCCCAGCGGTTCGCCGAGCGTGTCGGCAATCTCCCGTTGGGTCAGACCCTGGAAATAGGCCAGTTCGATGGCCTCACGCTGCGCTGCTGGCAGTTGCTGCAGCGCGTCCTGAATCGATACCCGGAGACTCGAGAGCCAAACTTCTTCTTCGACTTCGAGCCCATCGTCTGGCAATGTTGCCAGGATGGATTCCGGCTGCTCCGATTCTGCTTTTTGCGGCCGGCGTTTCCGGCGGCGTACTTCGTCGATCGACAGGTTGTGGGTGATGCTCAACAACCAGGTGATGAGCGTCCCACGCGACGACTGAAACGATCCTCCTTGTTGCCAGGCGCGGACGAAGACCTCCTGCAGGATTTCTTCGGCCACCTGTGCATCGCCGACGATTCGCAGCGAGAACGAATACACCGCCCGCGAATACCGCTCATACAGGGCGGCGAGCGCATCCTGATCACCTTGGGTCACCAATGAGATCAGGTCGGCGTCGGAAACCGAGGTCTGGTCGGCAAGCGGGTCCGTTCCCGGGAAGCCAGCCATCTTACGACCTGCTGCTTGCCCTGAATCGGAGGCCGATGCCGTCCGCCCGGCTCTCGTTCGCTTCATATACGTCAGCGACTGCCAATCGGGATGTCCTTTTTTCGAAGAACTTGCAATGTTCGTAGGAATTACCCGTTCGTTCAGTCTACCTGATCGAAATTGACCGCAAATCCGCGGGGATGAACGGGTGTTGCGCTTCTCATCGATCAGGCAGGGCCAGCCCGAAGCGTTCTCGGGCTTCGGCGACGAGTGTGAAGGATCCGGTAATGACAACGGGAAGGCCGTCGGGAAATCGCTCTCGTGCCGTTACCAGAGAAGTCTCGAGATCTTTGCTGGCAACTGTCTGGGAATCGACTGTGGGAGCGGTGAGAATCAGGTCATCCGCTGGAACTGCACGCGGGTTCTTCGGCTGGGTCACGATCAGATGGGAAATTGCGGGAGCGAGCGCATCAAAGAACTCGGCAGGGTGCTTGTCGCGCAGGAGTCCGACGATAGCGCCGATCGGTTGCCCAAACGCATCAATGATTGCATCGGCCAGCGCTGCCGCAGAGACTGGCGTGTGCGCTCCATCGAGAATCCATGTGCGTTCATTGGTTGCAACCTGCTCGAACCGCCCAGGAAGCGACGCCTGCGCGATGCCGGCGCGAATCGCATCGTCTGAAGCGTGGAAGCCAAGATGCGCCAGTTCGCGCCAGGCGGCTATGGCGAGCGATGCATTCTCCATCTGATGATTTCCGATGAGACCGCTGCGCAGATTGTCGATGCGATGGGCAGCATCCGCCCATGCAAACGATTGCCAGTTTCCCTGCCACGAAAAGTCGCGCCCGGCGGCCAGGAGCAGCGAGCCTGACGCCCTGGCAGTTTGCTCGATTACGTCGAGGGCTTCGGCTGCTTGCCAGGCAGCAATCACCGGTCTGCCCGGCTCGATGATGCCGGCCTTGTTGGCGGCAATCTCGGCCAAGGTGTCGCCGAGCACCTGGGTGTGTTCCAGGTCGAGCCGGGTAATCACCGAGACCGCGGATGTCACAACGTTGGTTGCGTCGAAAGCGCCTCCGAGGCCAACTTCGACCACCGCAAGCTCGCAGTCCATTTCTGCAAAGTAGAGGAGCGCCATCGCCGTCAAGATCTCGAAGGCGGTTGTCGCCCCAAACTCCGGCCGCTCTAGTTCGATGGTCTCCGTGGCGTTTCGCACCTGGTTCGCGATGTGCGCGAACTCGGCCTGGTCGATCGACATGCCATCGATCGCCATCCGCTCCCGGAACGAATGCAAATGAGGCGAGGTCGAGAGTCCTGTGCGGTATCCCGCGGCCTTCCCGATCGTGGCCAGAAACGCACTGGTCGAGCCTTTGCCCTTGCTTCCGGCAATGTGCACGATGGGGTAGGCGCGGTCGGGAGCGCCGAGGGCATCGAGCAGCGCCCGGGTGCGGATGAGTCCCATCTGCGGGCCGCCCGTCGAACTCGACGGACTGCTGATCGATCCGCGCGCGTAGTTGCTGCGCGCCTCTATGAAGGCGAGCGCCGAGGCGTAGCTGGGATGCGGCAAGGGCAGTGTGCCGTTCAGCGCGCGACCGGTTCGAGTGGACGTGACGACCGGTCGAACGCATCCGAGAGCGCGCCAAATCGCCAGATCCCGTTGGCATCTGGCAAGAGCAACGAATGTTGACCCGCGAGCGCTGGATCGGTGGACGGAAAGTCGTAGCGGTAGTGCGCTCCGCGGCTCTCTTCCCGGAAAAGCGCGGCGGCTATGACCTTGCTGGCGGCCTCGGCAATGTTGCGTGCTTCGACCGCGATCCGGTCGGTGCCGCCCGCCGTCTCCAGCACTTGCAGCTGGGCTGCCACATCCTCGGCTGCGGCGCGCAATCCGTCTGCCGATCGCACGACAGAGACATGCAGGCTCATGGTGCGCTGGATCGCGTCGACGGCCTCCGCGATCGCAGTCATGTCCCCCTCTGTCGATTCGGCGGCAATACCGGAAAGATCGAGCGTCGCAGCATCGATCGATGCGGGGCGACCTTGCGCGGTCACCATGGCCGCCGCTTCGGTACCAAAGACCAGGCCTTCCAGGAGAGAGTTGCTGGCCAGCCGGTTCGCACCGTGGACACCGGTGCACGCAGCCTCCCCAAGCGCGAGCAGTCCCGGCAGGCTTGTTCGGCCGTCAGTCGACGCGGCGAGGCCGCCGATGAAGTAGTGCGCTGCGGGCGCGACTGGAATCAGGTCGTTGGCCAAATCGAGACCTCGCGCCTTCAGTTCCGCCGCGATGGTGGGGAAGCGCTCGTAGACCAGCTCATCAGAGAGGTGACGCAAGTCGAGCCAGACATGGTCGGTATTGCCGCTCGCCATCGCGCTCTGAATACCGCGCGCCACCACGTCGCGGGGAGCCAGTTCGGCCAGCGGATGAATGTCGAGCATGAAGCGTTCGCCGGCGTCGTCGCGGAGATATGCGCCCTCACCGCGCACCGCCTCGGTAACCAGGAACGGCTCGGTGCCGGCCAACGCGAGCACGGTTGGGTGGAACTGCACAAATTCGAGATCGGCCACGGCCACCCCGGCGCGTAATGCCATGGCGAGGCCATCGGCCGTTGCGCCCTTGGGATTCGAGGTCACCGCCCAGAGTTGCCCGGCGCCGCCTGCAGCAACCACCACCCACGGAGCCGCCAGTACGGCGCGGTCGCCGCTTGCGAGCTCGGCCACGATCCCGGTGGCCCTCCCATCCTGGACGATGAGATCGAGCGCATACGCGTGATCGAACACGTCGATATCCGGATGCGACCGGGCGGCCGCGACGAGCGCCCGCTCAACTTCAGCCCCGGTTGCGTCGCCACCGGCATGAAGCACGCGGTGGCGGCTGTGCGCCGCTTCGCGGCCGAGCAGAATCTCACCGGATTGCGGACTGCGGTCGAACTTCGCGCCGATCGCCAGGAGGCGGTCGACCGCCTCGGGCGCGCCATCGACCAGAGTGCGAACGGCTGCCGGGTCGCACAAGCCCGCACCGGCGACAAGGGTGTCCTCTTCGTGCAAGCGAGTCGAATCGTCCGGACCGATGGCGGCGGAGATGCCTCCTTGCGCGTATCGCGTGTTGCTCTCGCCAAGGACGCCTTTGGTGAGGAGCGCGACCGTCCACCCGACCGGGAGCGCCAACGAAAAGGCGAGACCGGCGACACCAGCGCCGATGACGACCACATCATAGGTACGAATGTCGATTTTCGACGTCGAGCGGTGTGGCAAGGAAAACCTCATGCAGCGAGCGAAACTGCGCCCTGATTTGGGCGACTTAGTGTAGCACTGACACGAAGTATCGACTCGCCACACCAGCCGGTACCGAACCCCAGCTCGAGCCGCTCCCTCGTCGGCCCCGATGCCAGGTTGTAGGCGCCTGGACTTGTACCGCTTTTTCAGGCAACGGGCACGAATCCCTTGTCAGTTACGCGACCCTTCGGGATCACCGACAGCGCCATGAACGCAAGCAGGCCGAACGGGGACGTCAACCGGCAGCCGAGATCGTTGGCGGACTGCTCGACGTGCTCCAGACGCTCCGAAACCGCTGCCAGTGTCTGGTCGGAGATGATGCCTCCGATCGGAAGGGGCAGATCGGCAATCACGGTCCCGCCCGCCACGGTGGCAAGTCCCCCCTTCATGGAAATGACGTGCTCCACTGCGGCCAGCATGTCTTCGTCCGAAACGCCGACGACTACGATGTTGTGCGCATCATGCGCAATCGAGCTCGCGATCGCGCCTCGTTGCAGACCGAATCCGCGCACATAGCCGACCCCCACACGCCCGGTGGCATTGTGCCGCTCGATGCAGGCCACCTTCAGGAAATCGCTCTCGACATCGGTGACGGCCTGACCGTCGACCACGACCGGGTCGACGTTCTGCACACCTGTGACGATCTGGCCATCGTAGACAACGATTGCTTTCTTGGCGTGTGCCGGTTCGAGCCGGAAGGATGCAGTGCTGAGTGGAGCGACATGCATCGTGTTCAGAAGGAAGTCCGGCGGCCGATTCTCGGGCAGGTCGACCACCATTTCGCCCCGAGACGCGACGGTTTGGCCCTGGAAGAGCACTGACTCGATTTCGACCTTTTCGAAGTCGGTGAGGATGTTGAGATTGGCTTCATATCCTGGGGCGACCGCGCCGATGCCGTCGAGCCGCCAATAGTCGGCCGGATTGAACGTGGCCAACCGATAAGCGCGGAACGGGTCCATGCCGCCAGCGATAGCGTCGCGCACGATGGCATCGACATGACCGTCGTGCTGCAGCGTGAAGCAATCCCGGTCGTCGGAGCAGAATGCGCAACGCGGCCAGGTCCAGTCATCGACCAACGGCAGAAGCGCCTCGAGGTTTCGTTCGGTCGTGCCCTGGCGGATCATGATGAAGAGCCCGAGCTCCAGCTTCGCGCGCGCTTCCGCGAGCTCGGTCGATTCGTGGTCAGATGTCACCCCGGACTGCAAATAAGCTTGCAATCGCAGCGACCCGACACCCGGTGCGTGTCCGTCCTTGCGGCGTCCTGATGCAGCGTGCAACTTCTCACCGATGATGCGGTCGCCAGAGACCGCCCCGGCCACATTCATCAGCTCGCCCAGACCGACGGTCTCCGGCCACGCCAGCATTTCGGAAATTTGCTCGGCTCCGAATTTCGCGCCAGGGCTCTCGTAGGCGCTTGCTGGCACACAGGACGGCGCTGTGAAACGAATGTGAATCGGCAAGCCAACGGCGGCAGCTCGCATGGCGTCGAGACCGGGCAGGCCGGCGACGTTGGCGATCTCGTGTGGATCGGTAACGATGGCGCAGGTGCCGTGGGGGATCACGGCGCGCGCGAACTCGGGCATCCACAGCAGCGAGCTTTCGGTGTGAATGTGGGGATCGACAAAGGCCGGAGCGATGATCTTGCCTCGGCAGTCGACGATTTCCGCCGTGCCTCCAGCGCCACCGACCGCAGTAATGCGGCCGTCAGCAATCGAGACCGATTTCTCTTCCAGCTGGCCGGTGAACACATTGAGCACCATGCCGCCAGCCAGCGTGAGGCCAGATCGGCCGGTGCCGCGCGCCGCGGCCACCCGCATGCGCCAACCGTGACTATCGAAGTCACCACTCATGCTCGAACTCCTGATCGTCTTCCTATGAACGAAGTTGCGATTCGACCTCGGTCACGAGGTCGTCGATGCGCGGGAGCGCTGCCCGCACAAAAGGACCGATGTTGTTGGATTGTTCGAACGGCAGTCGGTAGGTCATGCCGACGGCAACGCCCTGATCGTTGTCGCTCCAGCTTGCAGTTTGATTGGGTTCCAGCATGCCCCTGGCGACATTGGGGATCACACGCCGCGCCAAACGCTCCAGCGCGCGACGCCTCCACTCGCTTTCCTCTTCGGAAAATAATCCAGGCGACACCCCTCGGATTTCGATGACGAAAGCATCCGCGTCCAGGCGCACGTCAGCTTGCCCCAGTTCGTCGTCGACCGCTACCACCCACTGCTGCCGTTCATCGAGCATCCCGTACGCATAGAAGCCCTCGTCCACCAGAGACTGACGCGCTCGAGCCAAAAGAGCCTTTTGATCCGGCGTCAACCGGTCATCAACCAGGTAGCGGTCGAGTCGAGAAATGGATGCGTCGGTCATGGGTCCCAGGTATGCGTCGTAGACGGCCAGAGCGGCCGCGAGAATTCCGGCATTCGCAAAGTCTAGCCGAGCAACGATTGTGCAGAATGCCTAGCTGGTTGACATTCGGTAGGGCCTTCGCTATTTTTTGGTGTCAGAATTCCGTAGCGTTATGAACGAGTGTACCGGGTCCGAGGGCACGATCAGGCATTGGGTCGGTTGCGGCCCACGATCGAGCGGCAGACTCGCGGGTACGTTGTCGGGATTTGGTCCTTAAGAGCTCGCCGTGTTCTTAGGTCGGCAGCGGGCCGACTGCACGGCAACGCAGGAGGAATGTAATCCAATGGCAAAGGATTCGATTGCCGGATTGGTCGCGCAGCTGTATGGCTCCAAGATCAGCCGCCGCGAGTTCGGAAAGCGCGCAGCAGCCGCAGGGCTGTCGGCGGGCTTGATCGGGCAAGCGCTGGCGGTGCACGCCACGCGCGCGCAGGATGCGGAGACCGATCTCCCAGCAGCCGCCACGATTGGCCAGCCGGGCTATGTCAATAGCTCCGACACCAGCAAGGGCACGATCAAGATCTATTCGTCTTGGCCCCTCACCGGTTCGATGGAACTGACCGGCGGCGACGCCGTTGCCGCAGCGCAAATGGCGTTCGAGGACTTCGGCAACGCCGCTGGCGGCTATGCCCTGGTCTATGAGCCGCTGGACGACGGTGTGGCTGCCAACAACGGTGGTTGGGAAGCTGGTAAGGAAACCGAGAACGCCAACAAGGCGATCAACGACGCCGATGCGATGGTGCTGATGGGTACCTACAACTCCGGCGCCGCCAAGATTGCGATCCCGATCCTCAACCAGGCGACCCCCCAGATGGCGATGATCTCCTTCGCCAACACCTATCCGGGTCTGACTGTCGCGGTCGAGGGCGCCACCGAAGAGGGCGAGCCAGACGTCTACTATCCGACCGGAACGCGCAACTACATGCGCGTCTGCCCGGCCGACCAGATTCAGGGAGGCGCTGGCGCGCGCTGGGCGTTCAATGAGCAGGCCCGCACCAAGGCGTATGTCCTCGACGACAACAGCCTCTACGGCAAGGGCGTCGCGACCGTTTTCCGGAATGTCTTCGAGGAGCTGGGTGGCGAGATTCTCGGCGCCGAGAGCTACGACAAGAGCCTGGACAACTACCAGACGCTCATGACCTCGATCGCGGACAAGGGTCCGGACATCGTCTACCTCGGCGCGACCGTCGAGAACAACGCGTCCAAGGTCCTGCAGGACATGCGCGGTGTGATGGGCGAGGAAGTCATCTTCCTGGGCTCTGACGGTCTGAACAACCAGACCTTTGTCGATGGCGCGGCCGATGCGGCCAACGGCGCCTACATCACCTTCGGCGGTTACACGCCTGACAAGCTGCTCGAGCTGGGTGGCCCGGGTGGAGACTACGTGACCCGTGTGACGGAGCGCCTCGGGCACTCCCCGGATGCCTACGCGGTCTACTCCTATGAGACGGTCGTTGCAGTCATCCAGGCGATCGGCCGCGCCGGCGTCAATGACCGCGCCGCGATCTTGAGCGAGCTTTTCGGCACCGAGGGATTCGTCAGTCTCCTTGGCTTCACCTGGAGCTTCAACGAGAACGGCGATACCGACAGCTCGGTCATCGGGCTTTCGCAGGTGATCGACAATCAGATCACCTTCCAGGCCGCCATCTCATAGCACCTCGACGGAACAGGGGCCGGAGTCATCCGGCCCCTGTTCCGATCCGGCCCCATCAACCCCTCGATCGGCGGTATCGCCGACGCGAGCACGCCGAGAATAGGTAGTCGATGGAATTCAACTACGAACTGTTCCTGAACTACGTGATTCAGGGATTGGCGAATGGTGCGCTCATCGCACTGATTGCACTGGGATATACGATCGTCTACGGCATCGTGGAACTGATCAACTTCGCCCATGGCGAGGTCTTCATGATGGGCGCGTTCATTGCGATCACCATCGTGACGGCCACGGGCATCACGAGCACCGACCCCGTTTTTCAGATCATTGGGGTCTTCCTGATCGCGCTGCTCGGGGCGATGATCTTCAGCGCGTCGATCAACTTTTCCATCGACCGGTTTGCGTACCGGCGTTTACGCAATGCTCCCAGACTCGCGCCACTTATCTGCGCAATCGGTATCAGCTTCATCCTGCAGCAGATTGCCATCTATTGGAAGGGTCCCGTGCCGATCTCCCCTCCGGCACTCATTCCCACCAAGTATCGAACCTACAACATTCTCACCGAAGTTTTCGGGCTGGACACCAAAGTCAGGCTCAAACCGGCCGACGTGGCAGTTTTCGTGATCACCATTCCCTTGTTGCTGCTCCTGTCCTGGTTCATTCGAACGACGCGAACCGGCAAGGCCATGCGCGCCACCGCGCAAGACCGGCAGGCATCGGCTCTGATGGGTATCGATGTCAATCGCACGATTTCCATGGCGTTCATCATTGGCGGCTTGCTGGCCGGCGCTGCCGGCATGATCGCGCTGTACTACAACAACATCGCGCGCGCCCAAATGGGTTTCCGCTACGGGCTCTTTGCCTTTACTGCCGCGGTTCTGGGCGGGATTGGCAACCTGAGCGGTGCAGTCCTGGGCGGATTCCTGATCGGCCTCATCTGGGCAATGAGCGATGGCATGGTCAAGGAGTACATTCCTGGCTGGGGCGCCCAGTGGACCAATTCGGTCATCTTCGGCATCCTGGTGATCATCATGATCTTCCGCCCAAGCGGTCTCCTGGGCGAGCACACGGCGGAGAAGGTCTGAGATGGCCACGGTCGTTCAGTCACTCCCTGCCGGCGGCTCGTCCTCACCCAACGGTGAAAGCTGGGGCCTGAAGCACCGCGAGAGCCTGTTGCTCGCGCTCGCTATCGCAATCTTCGCGGCCTATCCCATCATTGATTCCTGGCTTGGCCTGGGTCGGCTCGGCTCACTGGGTCCGATGATGATCTACGTCATTCTGGCCATGGGCCTGAATGTCGTGGTTGGCTATGCCGGATTGCTCGACCTCGGATACGCGGCGTTCTTCGCCATCGGCGCCTACACGATGGGGTTCCTGACCTCGCCCACGAGCGTTTTCGTGCAACGTGGCTATGTGCCTGAGTGGTTGCAGCACTTCTGGCCGGCGCTTGCTTTTTCCTGGGTCACGGCAGCGGTCTTCGGCATTCTGCTTGGCGCGCCAACTTTGCGCCTGCGTGGCGACTATCTCGCCATCGTGACGCTTGGATTTGGCGAGATCGTTCCCAACTTCTTCCTGAACGCGGAGGGCATCACGGGCGGCACTGCCGGAATCAACCCGATCGGCATGCCGACGCCAATCACCATCTTTGGGCACACGATCTCGTTCACGCCAACGGACCAGCGCAACTGGTATTGGCTCATTCTGGCGATCGCGGTGCTTTCGTTCTTCATGATCAGGCGCTTCTACAATTCGCGGCTCGGCCGCACCTGGGCCGCCATCCGTGAGGATGAGATAGCCGCCTCCAGCATGGGCGTCAATCTCGTCAAGACCAAACTGCTGGCCTTCGCGATCGGCGCATCCTTTGCTGGGTTCGCTGGCTCGGTCTATGCGTCCTACTTCCAGTACGTCCACCCCGACAACTTCCAGTTTTCCGTTTCGATCACGATTCTGGCGATGGTCATCCTGGGAGGAATCGGGAATATCTACGGCGCCATCGTCGGCGCGTTGCTGATCGGGTTCTTCGACCGCATCTTCGCCGAAGAGTTCAACCGGCCTATGCACTGGTTCGGCGACAAGATCGGCAACGATTTTCTTGCCCATCACGACCTGAAGCAGGACAAATTCCTCGTCTTCGGGTTGGCGCTGGTCATCATGATGTTATTGCGGCCCGAGGGCCTTATCCCAAGCTCGCGACGCAAGGCAGAGCTTCATCCTGAAACCGAGGACATCGCTGAAGCGCAGAATCAGCAGTTCTGGGATGTCGAGCAAGACGAGCAGCAGCTGAGCCTGGGAGACGAAGGTCGATGAGCACGGCACCCACCACTGCGCCAGCAGCAGTTGCGACCGATGTGGTCCTGCGCGCGACTGGCGTCACCAAGCGCTTTGGCGGCTTGACCGCCGTAAACAATGTCGATCTGGCAATTCCACGCGGGACGATTCAGGGGTTGATCGGTCCGAACGGGGCAGGGAAGACGACGCTTTTCAACATGATTGCTGGCATCTATGAGCCGACCGAGGGGCAGATCGAGTTCAACGGCCAAGTGATTCAGTCGGCTACCGGCACTCGGCTTCGCCCGGACCAGGTGGCGGCGTCGGGCATTTCCCGAACCTTCCAGAACATTCGCCTCTTCGCCAACATGAGCGCGTTGGAAAACGTGCTGATCGGTATGCACCCACTGCTCAAGTCGGGACCGTTTGGCGCGCTGCTAAAGCTCCGCTCAGTGACGATCGAGGAGCGCAACGCCCGCAATGCGGCGATTCAATGGCTGGCCTACGTTGGTCTCTCGAGAAAGGAAAACGAGACGGCCAAGAATCTGTCATACGGCGATCAGCGGCGGCTCGAGATCGCCAGAGCGTTGGCGAGCTGGCCGAAGTTGCTTCTGCTCGACGAGCCGACCGCAGGCATGAACCCACAGGAAACTGCACAGATGACGCGGTTTTTCGACCGCATGCGCAAGGAGCTCGATCTGACCGTCTTGCTGATCGAACACGACATGCGCGTGGTCATGGGCATTTCCGACCAGGTCGCGGTGCTGGACCACGGGGAAAAGATCGCGGACGGCTCGCCGGTTGATGTGCAGCGCAATCAGCAGGTCATCGAAGCCTATTTGGGCAAATCGGGAGCGGAAGCCGCTGCGGCATCCAGCGAAGCCCGCGAGGGCGAGGGACGCTAACGCAATGGCAATGCTCGAACTCAACGACGTCCACACGTATTACGGCAACATTCATGCGCTCAAGGGCATCTCGCTGTCGGTGGATCAGGGCGAAGTCGTATCCCTGATCGGTTCGAACGGGGCGGGAAAGTCCACGACGCTGCTGACGATCTCTGGTTTGGTGCATGCTCGCGCTGGAACGGTCAACCTGGAAGGCCGATCGTTGGTCGGGATGCCCGCGCACGAAATCACATCGCTCGGCGTTGTGCAATCGCCGGAAGGGCGCCGTGTCTTTCCGCGCATGTCCGTGCTGGAGAACCTCGAGATGGGCGCCTATGCCCGTGGCAAGGTCGATGACGGCGATCTGGATCGCGTCTACGAGCTCTTTCCCCGGTTGAAGGAACGGGCCGGGCAAAAAGCCGGCACACTCTCCGGCGGCGAGCAGCAAATGCTGGCGATCGGGCGGGCCCTCATGGGGCATCCGAAGCTGCTGCTGCTCGACGAGCCGTCCATGGGGCTTTCACCAATTCTGGTCGACCAGATCTTCAGCATCATTCGTGAGATCAACGAGCAGGGGACCACGGTGCTACTGGTCGAACAGAACGCATTGATGGCGCTCAGTGTCGCCAACCGCGGCTATGTCCTGCAAACCGGTGAGATCGTGCTTGCCGATTCAGCCGAGAAGCTGATCGCAAACGACATGGTGCGCAAGGCGTATCTCGGCGAGGATTGATTCGCCATTCCAAGTTGTCGATCTGATTATGGGAGACTTCCGCCGTGCGGCCATAGGCCGCGCGGCGGTTTGCATTGTCTGAAACGTCAGGAGAACGATCGATGTGCGTCGTCATTACTGCTCCTCCCACTGGCCGCGATGAGTGGCATGTGGATTCGCCGAAGATGCGCGCCTTCATCGAGAAGGTGGACGAGATTCGCGGCAGCACCAACGACACGGCCGCCATCGTGAAGTGGATCGAGCCGTATCTGGCCGAGCTGATGCGCGACCCAGATTGGCTGCCGCAGGAGTTCATGGAGCCCAAAGCCGAGAGCGGCATGGGCAGCGGCATTGGCATGTGGTTGCTCTATCGCGCGGGGGACGGAAGTCTGGCATTTTCCAGTCTCGTCGTTCCGCCGGGAGCCTCTACACCAGTTCATGACCATCTTGCCTGGGGGATCGTCGGGCTTTATCGGGGCAACCAGGACGAAATCGTCTACACCCGCACCGACGATGGCTCGGTGGACGGCGTCGCCAAGCTCGAAACCCAGGTGAGCCGGTCGTTGGTTCCGGGCGACATGTATGAGCTTCTTCCTGCGACCGATATCCATGAGGTCAAGACGACATCGGAGTTCACATCGGTTTCCTTGCATCTGCTCGGGAATGACAACGGTTGCCTCTGGCGGCATCGCTTCCACCCGGAAGCTGGCACGGTCGAGCCGTTCAAGTCCGGCTGGCTCAATGTTCCATGCAACGAAGAGACTGAGAACGAGACCGTCACTGCGTAGGAGCTGCCGTTCGCCATGCCTCACCCTTCGATTCCGACACTGAAGGCGCCCTCGGTTACCAAGCGGGCGCCATGGCAGGACACGCACGAAGTCCGCATCAGCAACTGGCTGACGGAATGGGATTTCGCGTCTCCCCTCGATGCCGGCTTTATCGGCGCGCCCTATTCGGGCGCCTCGATCACACCGTCGGGAGCGGCCGGCGGACCGGAAGCGGTGCGCATGGCGTTTCGCTTCAATGTCACCTTTTCGCCTGACTGGGACACGGATATTCAGAAGATGACTGCTCGCGACCTCGGCGATATCGCCGGCAGTCTCACAAACGTGGAAACCGCGCATCGAAACATCGAGGACACGATTGCCGGCGTGCTCGGTCTGGGCCAACCGTTCGTACCGATCATCGTTGGCGGGGACCATTCCATCACCGCGCCCGCGATCCGGGGCTTCGCGAAGGCCAATCCCGGAAAAAAGATCGGGGTGATCAACTTCGACGCGCATATGGATGTGCGCAATTTCGACTACGGCAATCACAACGGCACGCCGTTTCGCCAGATCCTCGAACGCGCGCCGAATATCGAACCGGCGAACTTCGTCGAGGTCGGCATTCACGGTTTCATGAATTCGTCGACCTACTACAAGGAGCTGCTCGACCAGGGCACACGGATCATCACCGGCCGCGAGGTCGAAAAGCGGGGCATGGAAGCCTGCGCCGCCGAAGCGCTGGAGTTGGCCGGCAACGGAACCGATCTCATCTACGTCAGCGTCGATATCGATTGCCTGGCATACCCGTTCACCATCGGCACATCTGCGGCCTCCCCGGAGGGACTTAGCGCCTGGCAGTTGCTGGAAGCGATGTGGCTGTGCGGTCAGCATCCCAAAGTGGCGGCCATGGACGTCGTCGAAATCGATCCCACGCGCGATGTGAAAGATCTCACAGCGCGCTCTGGTTGCAGCGTGATCCTCACGTTCCTCGCGGGTCTCTATCGCCGGCTTTACGGCGATCGGGGCTATTGACCACCAGGAGGGCCGCATGTCATCGCTCGTCACCGCGGGATTCCACCACGTCACCCTCGTCTGCCGCGATGCGCGCCAGACCATGCGCTTCTATCGGGATCTCCTCGGGCTCGCGATGGTGAAGGTGACGGTCAACTTCGACAAGACCGATACGTACCATCTCTATTTCGGCAACGAAGCGGGAGCACCCGGCTCATTGCTCACGTTCTTCGAATGGCCGCAGGCGATGCGCGGTCGGTATGGTGTGGGTGGAATCCACCATGTCGCACTCGGTACCAGGAACGACGACACGCTGCTCATGTGGAAACGTTGGCTGACCGACAACGGTGTCCGCGTCACCGGACCATATGACCGCGGCTACTTCACGAGCATCTATTTCACCGATCCCGACCGGCAAGTGATCGAAATCGCCACCGACGGCCCGGGATTCCAGATCGACGAACCCGCCAACGCGCTGGGCCGGGATCTCATGATTCCTCCGCCGAGTCGATTCCCGGAAGGACGCGACGAAGATGCGATCCGCGCCAAGACCTGGCCGGAGACGATCACCGCGCCGACCGATGAGATGCGGCTGCATGGCATCCACCATGTCACCGGCATGACCGACGACCTCGACGCCGCGCATGACTTCTACACCCGAGCACTTGGTTTGAACCTGGTCAAGATGAGCCTGAACCAGGACGACCCGGACACGAAGCACTACTTCTGGGCGAACTATGACGGCGAAAATGTGGCGTACGGTTCGGATTTCACGCTCTTTGGCTGGCGTCCGACCTCACCGAAAGCGCGGGAAGGGGTCGGGCAGACGCATCATGTCGCCTGGCGGGCTACCGATGACGAACAGCTCGGCGCCTGGCGCGAACATCTCCTGGGCCTTGGCTATGAGGTCACCGAGGTGCGCGATCGGAAGTACTTCAAGAGCATCTATCTGCGCACCCACGACGGGCTGCTGGTCGAGGTTGCCACCGATCCGCCCGGCTTCGGTGTCGATGAGACCGAGCTCGGATCGGCGGTGCAATTGCCTCCATGGCTGGAGGAGCGGCGTGACGAGATCTTGGCTGGACTGCGGCCGCTGGTATGAGTGACGCTTTCCGCACCTTCGACCTCGCGAATCCTGGCGAACGCGAGACCTACTTCCTGCTTACCGGTATGGTGATTCCCCGGCCGGTGGCCTGGATCTCCACGCTTGCGCCCGATGGCACGGCCAACATCGCGCCCTTCTCGTTCACGACGATTCTTTCGTCCGAACCGCCGGTTGTCTGTTTCGTCAGCTCGGGTATCAAGGACTCGATGCGCAACGCGCAAGAAACCGGAGACTTTGTCTACAACGTCGGTGGCGAGGACTTGCTCGAAGAACTGAACCTGACCGCCGCGGACTTGCATCGCCACGAAAGCGAATTTGCCTGGGTAAAACTGACTCCGCTCGCCTCTGACATTGTGAAGAGCCCGCGGCTGGGCGAAGCGCCAATCTCGATGGAATGCAAACTCGTGGATGTGATTCCGTTCGGCGGGGGTGATGGCAACCTGGTGGCGGGTGAGGTGGTGCGTATCCACATTGCCGAGCGGATCATCACCAACGACCGGGTGGATCCGGAAAAACTCCGACCGATTTGCCGCCTCTCCGGGAGCAACTTCGCCACGCTCGGAGACATCATTACCTTGAAACGCCCAAATCGCCAGGATCTCATCGACCGAGGCATGCAACCCGCTGTGGCGGGGGTGTTGGATCCGGAGTTCGGCGACGAGCTGAAATAGAGCCATTGGCTCATTCGTTTCAGACGCCGGACTCCGGAATGCGTTGCTATGCCGTCGCGCTCGATGCGAGCGGCTCATAGCCGTGGAAGCGGTCGAACTCGGCGTGATGGTGCGATTGATCGACCGGTACCTCGACCACAAAGGGAATGCCCTTTGCATTGGCGGCGAGGGCGGCTTCGAGCGCTGGCCCGAGTTGGTCCGGTGATTCGACCTTGATCCCGTCGCAACCAGCCGCTTTCGCCGTGGCGACGATATCGATTCCTGGTTCGAATGACGTCGCCACGATGCGGCTATCGAGCGCGCGCCGCTGAATCCATTGCACCCAGCCGAACGCGTTGTCGTTCAGCACTACCCATGTGATGCCCAGCTTGTTCTGCGCGGCGGTGCCAAGCTCGTGGGTCGACATCTGAAAGGCGCCGTCACCCGAGGTGGAAACGACCTTCTTGTCGGGTTCGGCCAGTTTGGCGGCCATCGCGCCGATGATGCCGTAGCCCATGGCGGTCTGCTCGGCCGGAGCGACGCAACATTGCTGGTCGAGCACCTGGTAGTACGGCCAGTAGTAGACCCAGAGATCCTGTCCGCCGTTTTCCTTCACCAGGATCGTGTCGTGCCCAAACACGCGGTTGATTTCGGACACGATCGCTTTCCCCTGCATCGGCATCGAAGCGGTGGCCATCGAGGCCTCCGCATCTTCCCGTGCGGCCGCGATGGACTGCTTGCGGCCAGCGACGATCTCATCTGCCCAACTCGTGAATCGCGGCAACCCGCGATCCATCAGCACCCCGGTCAGGGATTCGACTGCCAGGCGCGCGTCGGATTGAATCGCGACTTCAGGAACCCAGTTGCGCCCGATCTCGAAATCATCGATTTCGATCTGGATGACTTGTTTCGGAGCGCCCGGATCGAGAAAACCGCCCTGGAACTCTTCCATGCGCGAGCCGACCGTCACGATCAGATCGGCGGCTTCATAGACCTGTTTCGGAAAGGTGGTGCGATAGAGCCCGACCACTCCGCAAAAGAGGGGATGCGTCTCTGCCACCGAACTGCGGCCGGCCGGCGTGGTCTGGATCGGGATTCCGAATCGCTCCGAGAGCTCGGCTACCGCGTTGCCAGCTCCCGAGAGGTAGCACCCGCCTCCGGTGATGATGAGCGGCCGCTTCGCGCCGGCGATCAGATCGGCCGCTCGCAACAGATCGTCCGCGTTCGGACCTGGGCGAGTGCCGCTGCTCGCCTTGCGGTAAGGGCCGATCTCATGCACGCCCATGCCGATATCGGCGGGAAGTTCGACATAGACGGGGCCAGGCTGTCCCGTGTTTGCGAGCTGAATGGCGCGGCGGATGGTCCACGGGATGCGCTCAGCCACCTCGACCGTTGTGGCCCATTTGGTGATCGGTTTCATCATGCCGATATGATCGGTTTCCTGAAACGCGCCCATGCCGTTGGTCTGCCGGCTGGCACGCACACCCAGCACCAGCATCGGAGTGCAACCGGAGAACGCCTCCAGGACGCCTGGAACCAGGTTGGCAATCCCGGGTCCGGGACACCCGAAACATGCCGCGATCTTGCCGGTCACCCGCGTGTAGGCCATTGCCAGGAACGCGCCCGAGGTCTCATAGCGCACACCTATCGCTCGCGGACCGCCGTCCTGCTCCAACTCGTACACCGCGTCGTAGAGATGCCCCGGGTCTCCTGGCAAGCCGAAAACGTACGGCACGCCTTCCGCCCGCATCGCCTCCACGACTGCCTGCCATCCGGTCATTTTCCGTGTTGTTTCATCGTGTCCCACTGCCATATCGTCCTCCTCGACGAGTCGTCAATTGCTCGCTGCTGGCCGGAATTGTAAAGAAGTCACGCGCGTTGTTTGGCGAAGCGATCGCCAGACCGAATCGCCGGCGTGGTACCGTTGCGCGCGTTGATTTTTCGCCCCAAGGTCGGGATGTATCCACACGCGTGAGTATCGAGACGCCGGCACAGTCCAATACCATTCGCCGCCGTTTCGACCGTCGGTCGCTCGGTGGAGTGGTGCTGGCAGGACTGATCTGCGGCGCATTGTTGCTGACCGTCTGGCTTGCATCGCGCAATGCGCCGTCTGCTACTACCGGGCTTGCCGATCGGCTGCCACTGGCAACGGTATCGGCCGATGAAGGGTGCGAGAACTTCGGCCGCTATTGGACCGAAACCTCCGGCGCGAACATCGATCCTGGATCGCTCGAGCGGTTTACCAACTGCCGCTATCAGGAAGATGGAAGCTGGGTTGCGGCCAGCTCGATGTATGGCGCTGGCCCGCTCGATGAGTCGAGCTTGACCGACGAGCAACTCCAGCAACTCGAGCAAGCACGGGCGTCGATCGCCGAACAGGTCAGTGCGCTCGAGGGGACGCTTCCGGGGTCGGTCCAGGAGGCCTTCACACAGCTCTACTCACCGGAAAACAATGCCGTGGTCGGTCATTTCCGAGAAGGGGTTGCCTGGGGGTCGTATCGCACGCGGTATGCGCGTTTCGTGAACGCGTACATGCTCGACCCCGAAAACGCCGAACTTGCCAGTTTCATTGGGTGGGCGATGGCGCGCAAGATCAACGGCTATGCCGATTTCCGCCGCGCATGCCTTGCCAATGCCGATGTCGCCATGCTGCATGGCGCTTGCCGGGGCGTGGAAGACAATCTGAGCATCCGGTATGCGCCCCTCCCGTGGGATTTGAAAGATCCCGACTTGATCGATACCTGGTTCTACGAAACCGTTGTGAAGCCGGCCGAAGCTGAGGAGTAGTCCCGCATGTCGTTCGATCGGGTGTTGATCGCCAATCGCGGCGAAATCGCCGTGCGCATCATTCGCGCCTGCCGGGATTTGGGTCTTTCCCCGGTTGCCGTGTATGGACCGGGAGAAGAACGCGCCCTGCATGTGCGCCTGGCCGATGACGCCTATGCCCTTTCGGATGCAAATGGGTTGCCGTACCTGGATATCGATCAGCTTCTTGCGCGTGCCGGGGAGGCCGGCGCGAACGCGGTTCATCCTGGCTACGGGTTTCTCTCTGAGAATCCGATCTTCGCAGAGCGCTGCGTGTCAGCGGGACTCGTCTATGTTGGCGCTCCTGCTTCGGCGATCGCCGCGATGGGCAGCAAGATCGAAGCGCGCGCGATCGCGCTCTCTGCGGGCGTTCCGGTCGTGCCTGGTACGGGACAACCGCTCACTGGTATCGATGATGCCATCGACACTGCCGGCAAGATCGGCTTTCCGGTCGCCTTCAAGGCGTCGGCCGGCGGAGGCGGACGCGGATTCCGTGTCGCGCAGTCGGCTGACGAGGTCGAAGCCGCGTTCAACGGCAGTACCGGAGAAGCGGCCCGCTACTTTGCCAATCCGATCGTCTATGCCGAACGCTACCTCGGCGCCGCCCGGCATATCGAGATGCAGATCATGGCCGACACGCACGGCAATGTGGTCTGGGTCGGAGAACGCGACTGCTCTGTCCAGCGCCGCCACCAAAAGCTGATCGAAGAAGCCCCTGCTGCGCGCCTGGCTCCCGAAACTCGTGTCGCGCTCGGCGAGGCGGCGGTCGCGTTGGCCAGGGCGGTCGGCTATGTGAACGCCGGCACAGTCGAGTTCATGGTCGAGCCGTCCGGGGAGTTCTACTTCCTGGAAATGAACACCCGTATCCAGGTGGAGCACACCATCACCGAAGCGACCACCGGCATCGATTTGGTGCGGGAGCAGTTGTTGGTCGCGATGGGAGAGCCGTTGAGCTTCACGCAAGACTCGATCGAGATCCGGGGGCACGCAATTCAGTTTCGCATCAACGCCGAGGATCCGGGACGGGACTTTGCCCCGATGCCGGGAACGATCGAGCAGTTGCGTTTTCCACTCGGGCCGGGCGTGCGGATCGATTCCGCCGCCGAACCCGGAACCGCGGTGCTTCCGGCGTATGACTCGCTCATCGCCAAGCTCGTGATTGCCGGGCGAGATCGGAACGAGGCGATTGCCCGCGCGCGGAGAGCGCTGGACGAGTTCGAGATTGGCGGGGTTCCAAGCACAATCGGTTTCCACCGTCGCGTAGTGGACGAACCATCGTTCGTAGCCGGCGGTGTCACGACCCGCTACCTCACGGAGCATCCCGAGGTCATTCCGCCAGCCTGGGAGGGAAGCGCCGAGGCGGTGGCCGAACCGCCTGCCGTGCATGACCAGATCGTCGAGGTGAATGGACGGCGCTTCACCGTGCGCACCATTGGCGCCGGGCCGCGCAACCCATTGGCCGCGCAACCGGTCAAGGCGGCGCCGAAGCGCAGTGGATCTGGACGTGGAAAGAGTGGGCAGGACGGCGCTGATCTGGTCAGTCCCATTCAGGGGACCGTGCTGCGTTTGGGCGCCGAGCCCGGCGCAGGTGTGCAGGCGGGGGACCTGATCGCTGTCGTCGAGGCGATGAAGATGGAGAACGAGATCCGCGCTCATCGCACGGGAACCGTCAAAGAGATGCTGGTGGCAGTCGGGGACCGGATCGCAGCCGGCGCAGTGCTGGCCCGCATCGGCGACGGCTGAGCCGCTGGCCCAGTTGCAGCCGCCACGACTCGCACCAGGTGAACGCTGGTCTGAGCTCCGGGAGCGTCCTGAAGTGTGGCTCCCATATGCGTCCGAAGCGTTCGACCGGCATCGCTTGCGGCTCGCCGCCGACGCGTTCCTTGGACCCGGGGGCTCGTATCCTGTGGTTGTTGCGACTGACCTGGTTGTCAAGTTTTTCGGGTTCGCGGGCGAATGGCATGCCACCTGGGAGAACGAGCGCCGCGCCTATCAGCGTCTGGCCCAGGACGATCGAATTCGCGCGCCGAAGCTGATCGCGCATGGGGTGTTGTTTCCGGGTGAACCCGAACCGCTGCCATATCTGATTCTGACCCGAATGCGGGGGCAAAGCTGGTGCGAGGTTTCTCTGGAGATCGATCAGCGGATCACCATCGCGTCCGAACTCGGCCAGCAACTCCGCCTGATCCACACTCTGCCGCATGATGGGCTTCCGTCGATCGCCCACTGGCAAACCGGCACCGCCGGTGATGGCGCGCGCTTGGGCGCGTTTCCGAGTGAACTCGTGAACAAGGTCGATGCCTGGATCGACACCGTTCCGGTTGCTCCGCCGTGCTTCGTCCACAGCGACATTTTCGAGCGCCACCCGCTTGTCGCCAATGGACACCTGACCGGGATCATCGATTGGGGCGACGCAATGGCTGCTGATCCTCATGTCGAACTCGCCAAACTCCACCTCGATGTCTTCGCCGGCGACAGGCGACTGCTACGCGCATTCATCGATGGCTATGAATGGCCCGTCGACGCTGATTTCGCTCGGCGCGCGCTGGCGATGGCGTTGCGACGCCATGCGCAGATCCATGGCCAACATGGTCCGGGCGGAGACGTCTTCTACCGGCTCCCGGAACTGCTCGCCGGTACACGTATCCGCGACCTGGATAGTCTGGCCGAGCAGCTCTTCTCGCCTTGACCTGGAGAGCATCGACCAGATTACGTTCCGACCGATTCGTGTTGCGCGTCCTGGCCACCGTCTGGCGCTCGCTCCTCGTTTACCGCAACAACAGCTTGTCCGTGGAGGCCAAAATCCCTACCATGTGGACAAGTGGAGGGAAATGTGGGGATAAGTGGGGGATAATGTGGATAACCTGGCTCGCGCAGCGCCAGGCCCACTGACCACGCGATCCACACGCGGGTTTATGTTTCTCGGGCGATATGCATACAACGTCGACCAAAAGGGGCGACTGGCTGTGCCAGCCCGCTTTCGTGAATCGTTGTCCGGCACGGTCATCCTGACGCGCGGCATCGATGCTTGCCTCGTGCTCTATCCTTTGGAAAGCTGGGTGCCGCTGGCTGCGAAGGTCGACGCGCTCCCGCTGGCCGATCCGGACGCCCGAGCGTTCCGGCGGCTGATGTACGCCGAGGCGGCGAACCTCGAGCTCGACAGCCAGGGACGCATTCTTCTCCCACCAGAGCTACGAGCGTGGGCCGGTATCGAGCGCGAAGCAATCATCGTTGGGGTCAACACCTCGATCGAAATCTGGAGTCAGGCGGGGTGGCAGGCGCAACAGACGGCGATGGACGAACAATCGGCCGATTTCGCCAGCCGTTTTGCCGGATTGATCTAGACCCCAGGAGACGTTCGGGGCGGTGAATCGCGTGATCGACCTCGCACCCGACCACCATTTCCCAGTTCTCTGGCAGGAGGCCGTCGATGCGCTCCGTCCGAAGCCAGGGGGACGCTACGCCGATGGCACCCTTGGGGGAGGTGGGCACACGCGGCTCTTGCTCGAGCGATCGGCTCCCGATGGCCGGGTAATCGCCTTCGATCTCGATCGGCAAGCGATTGCCAGAGGCGAGGCGATGGAGTTCGGAGATCGGCTGGTGCTGGTCAACGCCTCGTTCGACACGCTCTACGAGGCAGCGGAGGTGGCCGATATGCTCCCGCTCGACGGCGTGCTGCTCGATCTTGGCTTTTCGTCGTTTCAGATCGACGACCCGGAACGCGGCTTCTCGCTCAGACTCGATGGACCGCTCGATATGCGCTTCGATCGTTCGTCCGGCCCGACCGCTGCCGACCTGGTGAACACGCTGGACGAACCATCGATCGCCGATCTCATCTGGCGCTATGGTGAGGATCGGAATTCGCGCCGAATCGCTGCGGCCATCGCCCAGGAACGCAAACGGCAGCCGATCGCAACCACGTCCCAATTGGCAGAGATCGTGGCGCGCGCCTCAGGTGGTAAACGTGGGAAAATTCACCCGGCGACGCGCACCTTTCAGGCCTTGCGCATTGCCACCAACGACGAATTGGCAACACTCGAACGCGCGCTCGCTGCCGCGGTGCGTGCGCTGGGTCCGGGCGGTAGATTGGCGGTCATCAGTTTTCATTCCCTGGAAGACCGCATCGTCAAGCAATTCATCGCTCGTGAGAGCGCAACCTGCATTTGCCCGCCAGAGCAGCCAGTTTGCACTTGCGCAGCCAAGCCATCTGTTCGGCCCATAGGCAAAGCCATTCGGCCAACCGATGCTGAAATCGAACGCAACTCGCGCAGCCGCAGCGCCATCATGCGCGTGGCTGAGCGGCTACCTTGAGAGGACCTCGACCAGTGCCCGCACCTGCTCGCGCGCGGACTTCACCTCCGATTCCCCTGTCGGAACTACTCGATGCGTCCGGCGCAGAGGTGATCGGAGTCATCGATCCAGAGACCGAATTCCGCTGGATCGAGCGCAATTCCCGCGATGTGAAGCCCAACGATCTCTTCATCGCGGTCAAGGGCGAGGTGCACGATGGGCACGCGTTCGTGGCCGATGCGGCTGCGCACGGGGCGTCCGCCGCGCTCGTGCGCGCCGATTGGGCGGCACAGCACGCCGACATGAGCATTCCACTGATCGCGGTCCCCGATCCAGTCGAAGCGCTTCAGCAGCTGGCGGCCGCGCGGCGCGCGAAGCTCGATATTGGCGTGGTAGGGGTCACCGGGAGTCTCGGCAAGACCAGCACCAAGGAGACGATAGCCGCGGTGCTCGGGGCCAGATACGTCACCTATCGCAGCCCTGGGAACATGAACAGCGAAATCGGACTTCCGCTCTCGATTCTGGAGATCGGGCCGGACGTTCAGACGGCGGTGCTCGAAATGGGCGGCGCTTACGCAATGGGCGAAGTTGCGCTGTTGGCGCAGATCGCCAAACCGCACGTCGGGGTCGTCACCACTGTGCATCCAATCCATCTGGAGCGCTTGGGCAGCATCGAGGCAATTGCCGAGACCAAACGCGAACTCCCGGCCGCGCTCGATTCGTCCGGTTTCGCGGTGCTGAATGGGGATGATCCTCGCGTTCGCGCCATGGCCGAACATACCGGGGCCACGGTCTTGACCTATGGTTCGGATGCGACGAACACGCTTTGGTACGGCGACCTGGAAACCTTCGGGAACGACGGCATCGCGTTCACGCTGCACGGGCTTTGGCCGACACGGCGGATTTCTCTGCCGCTTGCGGGCGCGCATTCGGTGGAGCTTGTGATGGCGGCGCTCCTGTGCGGCCATGCGCTCGGACTCGAGCTCGATGACATGCTCGAACCGTTGAGCGACCGGTCGGTGCAGATCCGCCTGGTGGCGGTTGCAGGTCCTAACGGCTCACGCTTGATCGACGACACCTACAACGCCAGCGCCCCATCGGTCCTCAGCGCGCTCCGCGTGCTGCGTGAGACTCCTGCTGCGCGCCGCATTGCCGTACTCGGCGGAATGCGCGAGCTCGGCGCGGAAACCGATGAACAGCATCGAATTGTGGGGGAGACGGCGGCGCGATCGGTTGACCTGCTCCTGACGTTTGGCGAGTTGGCAATGAAAATTGCCGAGTCCGCGCGTGAAACGGCCAAAGTCGACGGTTCATCCCTCAGCGTGCAATCATTCCACGAAGACCAGCGCGAGGAACTCACCGCCAGCCTCCTGTCTGAACTCTCCGACGGGGATCTTGTGTTGCTCAAGGGATCGCGCGGGCTGGAAATGGAGCGTATCGTGCGAGCGCTCGTGAACGTTACTGAGGATTCGAACCCAATCGCATGAGCGATGCCACTGCTGCCGGTCACCTGAACTTCGGCGTTCTCGTGACGAGCGTCATGCCGACCGATCCGAATCAGAACATGGCCGTCTCGCTGGCATTGGCGAGCCTGGCGTTCATCGTTACTGTGCTGATCGGCCGGCCTATCGTCACCCTTCTGCGCGTCAAGAAGGCCGGCAAGCAGATCCGCAAAGAGGGCCCAGCCAGCCATATCGTCAAGATGGGTGTGCCAACAATGGGCGGCATCATGGTGTCGACCACGGTGGTCATCCTGACGGTGGTGTTCAATCTCGCCGGTCGGCTCTCGATGTTGCTGCCGGTTGGCATTCTGGTGGCGTTTGCCATCCTGGGCGCGCTCGACGATCGGCAGAGTTTCGTCGGCGCCAAGCGGCATGGGATGACGGCGCGCCGCAAGCTCTTTTGGCAAACCTGGATTTCGTTCATAGCGGGGTTGCTGCTTTATCTCCCCGACCCGTACGGCCTCGGACTGCATCACGTCTATATCCCCTTCATGGGGAGCTACAGCCTGGGGTTGCTCTACCTCCCGATCGCCATTCTCACCATCATCGCCATGTCCAACGCGGTCAACATCACCGATGGGCTCGACTCCCTCGCCGGTGGGCTCTCCGCGATCGCGTTCGTCGCCTATGGCGTGATTGCCTACCAGCAGGGGCAGGTAGGCGTTGTGACGTTCAGCTTCACCATGGTTGGCAGCTTGCTGGGTTTTCTCTGGTTCAATGCGCATCCCGCTCAGGTCATCATGGGGGACACCGGCTCGCTGATGCTGGGTGCGACGCTTGCGGTCTGTGCCTTCATGACCGGCCAATGGTTGCTTCTTCCGATCGTTGGCATCGTGTTCGTGGCCGAAATCGTCTCGGTTATGCTTCAGGTCAGCTACTTCAAGTGGACGGGCGGCAAGCGCATTTTCAAGATGACCCCGCTCCATCATCACTTCGAAGAGAAGGAAGACGGTTGGTCGGAAACGCAGGTGACGCTGCGCTTCTGGATCATCGGCATGATGTTTGGTTTGATCGGCGTGGCGTTCGCGCTCCTCTGATCCCCGTGCTCCAGGAATCCCCAGGGTGATCTCATATCAGGGAAAACGGGTTACCGTGATGGGTCTCGGCACGCGTGCCGGCGGTCTGGGCGTCGCGCGGTATTTCGCCGAACAGGGCGCGATCGTAACGGTCACCGACGGAAAATCCGAAGCGGAACTGGCCGACACGTTGAGCGAGTTGCGCGACCTTCCCATCCAATTCGCGCTCGGTGGTCATCAGGAGCGCCATTTCACGCCAGAAGGCGCCGATCTGGTGGTGCGCAACCCTGCGGTGCGTCGTTCGTCACCCTTTCTTGCGCTGGCGCGGGACAGCGGCGTTCCTGTCGAAATGGAAATGTCGATCTTTCTGCAGGCCTCGCCGGCCCCGGTCATCGGCATCACGGGCACAAAGGGGAAAACCAGCACCGCGACGCTGACTGGAGCCCTGTTGCGGGCCTGGCGCCCGAATACGGTGCTTGCTGGCAACATGGGCGTTTCCGCGGTGGCGTTTCTTGCCGAGCTCGAAGCCGACACCCCGGTTGTGCTGGAAATCTCCAATTGGCAGCTGGAGGCGATGGACGAGCGTCAGATTGGACCGTCGATCGCCGTGCTGACCAACATCCATGAAGATCACCTCGATACCTATGACGATTTCGACGACTACGCCGAGACCAAACGCAGCATTGCTCGGCACCTCTCGCCAGACGACTCGCTGATCGTCAACCGGGACAACGCAGAAGCCTGGCGCGCGGCCGAGCACACCCGGGCCCGCATCGTTTCGTTTGGTTCGGTTCGGCCAGTCGATCATGGATTCTGGCTCGAAGACCGCACCGTCTGCTGGGTGACTGCTGTTTCGATTGGCTGCGTCGAGCTGCCCGATCGATTCGTCTATCAGGGGATGCATCAGCGCATGAACGCGATGGCCGCTATCGCCGCGGCAATCATGCGAGGCGCTGGCGAGGAGGCGATTCGAACTGGTCTCGATGCCTACCAGGGGGTTCCAAACCGGAACGAGCTCGTGGCCGAGATCGATGGCGTGCTCTACGTGAACGATACTGCCGCCACTGCTCCGGCCGCTGCAATCGCGGCGTTGGATGCGTATCCCGGACGCCGCGTGCACGTCATTGCGGGCGGTTTCGACAAGAAGCTCGATCTGGCATCGCTTGGAACAGCCCTGGCGACCAAAGCCGCATCCGTGATCCTGCTCGAGGGTACTGCCACGCCCTTCCTGATGGATGCGATCGCGGCTGCGGGAGGTTCCTGGTTTGGGCCATTCGACTCGATGGACGCCGCCGTTGAGAAAGGGGCCTCGCTTGCGCGAGCGGGGGATGTCGTGCTGCTCTCCCCAGGGTGCGCCTCATTCGGACTGTTCCGTGACGAGTTCGATCGGGGCGACAAGTTCCGACAGGCCGTGGCAACGCTTTCCGGACACAACGCGAGGGCAACCCGATGACGCTCGACGTGCTTCCCAATCCACCCGCTCGTGTTCATTTCATCGGTATCGGCGGGATCGGCATGAGCGGGCTTGCGGCGGTCTTGCACGAGCAGGGATTCGTCGTGACCGGGTCTGATTCCGGGACCAATGCCCAAACCGAGCAGCTTGCGGCCAGGGGGATCGTCATTCAACGCGGTCATGACCTCACAGAATTGGCCGCAATAGCGAACCTGGTCGTCATAACGGCGGCGGTCCGCGACAATCCCGAAATCATTGCAGCGCGTGAAGCAGGCGTTCCGATCATCAAGCGCGCGCTCCTGCTCGGCATGCTGGCCCGCAAGAAAACGTCCATCGCGGTGGCAGGATCGCACGGAAAATCGACCACCTCCGGAATGCTTGCAACGGCGCTGCATGCGCTCGGAGCCGAACCGTCGTATTTCGTAGGCGCAGTCGTTGGCAGCAGCGGTTCGAACTCGGCCTGGACCGATGGAGCGCACATCGTGGTCGAGGCGGACGAGTACGACCGATCGTTCTGGACCTTGCATCCCGATGCCGCGATTATCACCAACATCGAGTTCGATCATCCCGATCTCTTCACGCCTGAGAGCTACGACGAGGCATTTGCCCGTTTCGCGCGGCAGATCGAGCCCGGCGGGGTGCTGGTCGCACGAGGGGATGATCCCGGTGTGGCGCGCATCCTGCCCGGGTTGGCAGTCGAACCGTTTCAGGTCATTACGTTTGGTGAGGAGCCTGGCAGCGATTGGCGCGTGACGAAGCGAGATGACCGTTGGTTTGTCACGCCGCGTGGCGGTCGGCCAATCCCGCTCGAGCTTCAGGTGCCTGGCAAGCACAACGTCATGAACGCAGTCGCCGCGCTTGCGGTGTTGACCCACCTCGGTTTCGACATGGAAGCGAGCGTCGTGGCGCTGGCAACCTTCGGCGGCGTAGGCCGCCGGTTCGAACTGGTGGGCCAGGCTGCCGGTGTGACGGTCATCGACGACTATGCTCATCATCCGACGGAGATCGCGGCCACGTTGCATGCCGCTCGTGACCGATTCCCAGATCGCAGACTTTGGGCTGTCTTCCAGCCGCATACCTTCTCGCGCACAGAGGCGTTGCTGAATGATTTCGCGGCCGCGCTTGCTGAGGCGGATGAGATAGCCCTGCTGGACATCTACGCTGCACGAGAAATCGACGGCGGCACGGTGTCGTCAGCGGACGTGCAACGGCTGATTGGACCGCGTGCCCAATTGGTCGGCGGGGTGTCCGATGTGGTCCCGGCGGTTTATCCTCTTCTGCAGGAAGGGGATGTGGTGCTCACTATCGGCGCTGGCGATGTCACCCATGCCGCTCCCGCCCTCGTTCGCGCGCTCGAACGAGGTTCGATCGACTAGTCCGCACGGTCCCTGCTATGAACCGCACCGTATCTTCGCTTGCCCAGACGACCATTCCCGGTTTTCCTGACCTCAAGCTGTTGGCCAATGCGCCGATGGCCAACATGACGACCTGGCGAATCGGTGGCCCAGCCGACTATGTCGTCCGTGCAGGACACCCCGACAAGGTCATGGCCGCATTGTCATGGGCGCACGACGAAGGCCTGCCGGTGACCGTTATCGGCGGTGGCAGCAATCTGCTGGTGGGGGACGAGGGCATTCGAGGGCTCGTCATCGTGGCGCGCACTCCGGGCGAGCGCGCAGAGTCGTTGCTCACGCATGAAGACCAGGGCGATTGGGTGCGGGTTCGGGTTGGGGCGCAGGCGCCGCTCTCCTGGGTCGGCCGTCACTGCTGCGAGCAGGGATGGGCCGGCATGGATTGGGGCGTCGGGCTGCCCGGGGCAATCGGTGGCGCCACCGTCAACAATGCCGGAGCGCACGGCACGGAGATGAAGGACCACCTGGACGTTGTCGAGATTGCGCTGTCCGACGCATCGACCGAGCGGCACGACCGAGCCTGGCTGAACCCGACCTACCGGCATACTCGCCTGAAGGACGCTTCCCAACCCCGCGGCGTGGCGGTGAACTGGGTGGAACTCGTGCTGCCGAAAGGCGATCCGGTGGAACTCCGGCGCCTGGCCGACGACCATGCGGATTATCGCCACCGTACCCAGCCAACCGGACGATGCGCCGGCTCGACGTTCACCAATCCGCCAGACGACTACGCAGGTCGGTTGATCGAAGCGGCCGGTCTGAAGGACTTCGCGATCGGTGGGGTGCGGTTCTCGACCATTCATTCGAACTTCATCGTCAACGATGGCACTGGCACCGCGGAACAGGTGTTGGCGCTGATCGCGCACGCGCAAGCGGTGGTGCTCGACCGCTTTGGCGTGCATCTGGAAACCGAAATCGAACCCATCGGCGAATTCGCCGGAAGGAGCGTGCTATGAGCGGACAGGATCGGATCGACGACGCAGCCGGGCGGAAAGTGCGGGTCGCGGTCATCTTTGGAGGCCAGTCGGGCGAGCACGATGTTTCGCTCCGGTCGGCGCAGACCGTTCTGGGAGCGCTCGATGAAACCCGCTTCGAAGCGATACCCATCGGCGTGACGCGGGAGGGGCAGTGGCTGACCGGGTCTGACTCGATGGCGCAGCTTACGGCTTCGTCGCCGCTCTTTGCGCTCGAGGGTCCTTCCGAGCCTGATGCGGAAACGTTGGAGATTGCGTTGGCTTCGACCTCGCAATCGTTGCCAGGCGGCTTCGGGGCCGACATCGACGTAGTCTTTCCCGTCCTGCATGGTCCGATGGGGGAAGACGGGACGGTCCAGGGGATGTTGGAGCTGGCGGGTATCCCCTACGTCGGTTCGAATGTGCTCGGTTCGGCGCTTGCCATGGACAAGGCGATGGCCAAGCTGGTCTTCGAGCAGCACGGTATTCCACAAGCGCCGTGGCTGCTGGTGAACCGGCGGGATTGGGAACGGGACCCTGGCGCCGTGGCAGGCAAGATCAGTATCCAGTTGGGCTACCCATGCTTCGTCAAGCCGGCCAACATGGGCTCCAGCGTCGGCGTGAGCAAGGTGCACAACCCGACCGAGTTGGCTGCGGCGATGGAATTGGCTGGCCGGCTCGACCGGCGCATCGTGGTCGAGAAGGGCGTCAACGCGCGCGAACTGGAAGTCTCTGTGCTCGGCAATGAGGATCCGATTGCATCTGTCGTCGGCGAAGTCGTCTCGGTCAACGAGTTCTACGACTACAGCGCGAAGTACGTCGACGAGGGGAGCCAGCTCCTGGTTCCAGCGGACATTCCTGCTGACGTGCAGGCAGAGATACAGCGCATCGCGGTGGAAGCGTTCATTGCGCTCGATCTTGCCGGGCTGGCGCGGGTCGATTTCTTCCTCGACGTCGACACCGGTCAGGTCTTGCTGAACGAGGTGAATACGATGCCAGGATTCACCTCGATCAGCATGTATCCACGGCTGTGGGAAGCCTCCGGGATCAGTCTTCCCGAGTTGGTGGAGCGCCTGCTGCAACTCGCGCTTGCCCGTTCCGAGGACCGAAAGGCATCCGCAGCCCACTCGTGATTCGGTTCTGAGCCGGGAGGGTTTGCGCGCTGGGACGCTGTACGCCAGAGCCGAACCGTTGCCGTGATATACTGCCCAACCGTCCGGTAACTCGCCGTCCGGGCGTCTCGTGATTCCCGCGCAAGCGAAAACCGATCGAACTGGACGGCCGGACCGTATCATCGAGTGACTTCGGTCACGTGTCGCAAAACTCACCAATCGGCGGCAAGTTTCCCCGGCTGGTGCGAAGGACGAGTGGATGCCAGCAGAGGGACAGCGATCAGCCGAGCAGCCGCGCCGTGACTTTCGGTCGCCCTCCGAGCCCAGTCCAACACCGTTTCAGACCACTCCACGCACCGTCTCGGGCGACCAGCCCGTCATGCCAATCGAGCGCCCTGTGTCAAATCGTCTTGCACCTCAGACCTTCGCCCGCATCAAGGTCATCGGCGTCGGTGGCGCCGGTGGCAACGCCATCAACCGGATGGTGGAGATGGGGGTCGACGGGATCGAATTCGTTTCCGTCAACACCGATGGCCAGGCGCTGCTCAACAGCAACGCCAACATCTCGGTGCGCATCGGTGACAAGCTAACCAAGGGGCTTGGCGCCGGTGGGCGGCCCGAGGTGGGCATGCGGGCCGCCGAAGAAAGCGCCGACCAGCTTCAGGAGCTGGTGCGCAACACGGACATGGTTTTCATCACGGCCGGGATGGGTGGAGGCACGGGCACCGGCGCGTCGCCCGTGATTGCCAAGATTGCCAAGAACGCGGGCGCGCTGACAGTTGGTGTCGTCACGCGGCCATTCGAATTCGAAGGGACGCGGCGACGTAAGGCTGCCGACGAGGGGATCACCGCGCTGCGTGAAAGCGTCGACGCGTTGATCACGATCCCCAACGAACGGCTGTTGCAACTGGTCGATCCGAAAACGCCCATTACCGAGGCGTTCCGCACCGCGGACGATGTCTTGCGGCAAGGGATCGGTGGTATCTCGGATCTGATTACGAAGCCGGGCGTCATCAACCTCGACTTCGCCGACGTGCGCACGATCATGCACAACGCGGGGTCGGCGTTGATGGCGATTGGGTTCGGCACTGGCGAAACCCGCACGATCGATGCGGCCAAGGAAGCGATCGCGAGCCCGCTGTTGGAGACCAGCATCGAAGGCGCCACCGGGGTGCTCTACAACATCACCGGGAGCTCAAATCTCACGCTGACCGAAACGAGTGACGCGGCGGAGATCATCCGCGCGGCCGTAGACGAAGATGCCGAGATCATCTACGGCACGTCGATCGATGAATCGATGGGCGATTCCGTGATGATCACGCTCATCGCCACCGGTTTCAACGACCGGGATCAGATGCCGGAATTCCAGCACCAGATGCGCCGGCCGTCGCGTCAGCACCCGCAACAGCAGCGCCAACAGGTCTATCGAACGGGCCAGAATGACCACGCGCCACGCGCGCCGCACTACAGCCCGGTCCTGCCGGACGATGAGTTCGATGAAGAATCGAGCATCATCCGCTTCCTGCGTGAACGTTAGCCAGATCGCATGACAGACATGTCCGTGGGCCCGATGAACGAGAGGAGGCGCGCGGATGAAATGCCCATATTGTCAGGCGCCTGATTCGCGAGTAACCGATAGCCGGGAGATCTCCGGAGGGAGCGCTATTCGCCGCCGGCGAGAATGCCTGCTGTGCGGACGACGCTTCACGACTTTCGAGCGAATCGATCTCGCGGGCCTGGTAGTCGTCAAGAAGGACGGGCGCCGCCAGGAGTTCGATCCGGAGAAGCTGCGCCAGAAACTGCGCGTCGCGCTAACCAAGCGCCCGGTCGGCGAAGAGCAGATCGATCAACTCGTCCAACGAGTCGAAGCCGATCTCCTCGCCCAGGGCAATGCCGAAATCCCGTCGTCGGCGATCGGCGAAGCCGTCCTCCAGCAACTCAAACAGGTCGATCACGTCGCCTATATTCGATTCGCATCGGTCTATCGCGAGTTCACCGATCTTGAGGATCTCAAGCGGGAAGTCGACGATCTGAGTATCGTCGATGGGTCATGATGCGGCCGATTCGGATTCGAGCTCGGCGATTTTCCGCGTGAGCCAATCCCGATCGGCGATGCGAATGGCGCGCAGATGGTCGAGCGCCAGGTCGACACTGATCTTGCCCTTGTGGGGCGGAATCTCCGCCTGATCCGCGATCAGCGCCTCGACCTTCGCCAGTCGCTGTCGCAGCCGCTCGATCGCATCCTTCCGCTCCAGATACTGCATCAGCATCAAGCCAATGTCGCCCTCGTCGGTGGCGCTGCTTGTTTCAGCCAGATTCTCCCTGAGCAGTGCGTAGAACAACGAACGCCCGTCCGGGGTTATCGAATAGACCCGTCGTTGCGGCCGGTTGCCTGCCTGCTCGTGATACTCGTCGATATACCCCCGCGCGGATAGCCGATCGAGCAGCGCGTAGGCCGTTGGCTTCTTCATCGTCGTCACACGACAGAGCGCCCGTTCGATGAACTCATTGATCTGGTATCCGTGCTGATCCTGACTCATGAGGACGCCAAGCAGGAGCAGGGCTCGTTCGTCCCATCCCGTCGTGTCGATCTGCGTCTGCTCGATCTGAGTATCCAAGGCGCTGCTCATTTCATTTTCGATTAGTCATTCTTGACTATCCGCGTGCTCGACGATAGTATATCCGTGATTAGTCAATCTTGACTAGGAAAGAATGGGTTTGGCTCGACGGCGGTTGCGCGGACGAGCGGTTGCGGGAGAACTACTGTGTTTCTGGCGTTGCGAGAAATCTGGCACGCGAAGTTGCGATTCGCCCTGATCACGCTAGTCATCGTCATGGTGTCCAGTCTGGTTTTCATCATCTCCGGACTCGCGAATGGGCTGAGTGAAGGCAACACCGCAGCCATCGAGGCGCTACCCGCCAACGGCATCGTCGTCAGCGCAGGAAGCGACTATCAACTGGATCGCTCCACGATCAAGGCTAACGATGCGTCGTCGATCGCGTCGCTGCCCGGAGTCGAAGCGGCGGAACTGATCGGTATCTCCTCCGCGAGCGTGAAGTCGGAGGCGAGCGATTCGCTCATTGGGGTCTCGCTCTTCGGAGTGGACCCGGCTGGCATGGTGACGCCTTCGATCGACGAGGGGACGTGGATCGGTGACACGACGAACGGAGTCGTCATCGACGAATCGCTGGCAAAGAAAGGGATCGGGGTCGGCGACTCGCTAACACTCGAACCGGAGGGCATCGAGCTCGACGTCACCGGCATCGTCTCCGGGCAGTCCTATCGCATTGCCCCAGTGATCTTCATGCCCCTCGAGCTTTGGCAATCGGCGCGAGCCGCCGGCGGCGGTTACCAGGAATCGACCGCGACGGCCGTGCTGGTAAAGGGATCCGGGACAGCGCTCGTGCAGATTCCGACTGCCGTTCCCGACACGATGGTCGGCAGCAAGAAGCAAGTGAGCGACCATATCCCCGGTGAGTCCGAGCAGAACAGCACGCTGCTCCTGATTCAGATCTTCCTGGTCGTGATCGCCGCG